>CAZKLI010000052.1:0-11625 GCA_964553575.1 uncultured Chromatiales bacterium | reverse complement strand
GCGCTGCTGCGCGCCGGCGCGCGCGTCAAGGTGGTCGCGGTGCAGCTGCGCGACCAGCTTCGGTTGCTGGTCAAGCATCAGACGGTGACGCTGGTCGAGCGCGCGTTTGAAGACCGCGACGTCGAGGGAGCGTCGCTGGTGGTCGCCGCGACCGACGACGCCGAAGTCAACCTGCGCGTTGTCGATCTGTGCCGAAAACGCGACGTTCGCGTCAACAACGCCGGCGCCGGCGCCGATGTCAGTGACGGGGTCGGCGACGTTGTCTTTCCTTCAGTGGTGCAGCGGGACCCCTTGCAGATCGCGGTGTCAACCGGCGGCGATTCACCGTCGCTGGCACGCCTGTTGCGGGCGTATCTCGAGAATTGCACGCCGGAGGCGTACGCGCAGCTTGCGCGAATCGGCGGCAAGTACCGCGCGCGCGTCAAGCAGTCCTGCCCCGATCAGGAAACGCGCCGGCGGTTCTGGGAGAAAGCGCTGACGGGGCGAGTCGCCGCGATGGCGTTCGCGGGGCGCGTCGAAGCCGCCGAGCGGGAGATGGCGCGTCTGGCCGGGAACCCTGAAGCGGCGTTGCGTGAAACCGGCGAGGTTTATCTTGTCGGCGCGGGCCCGGGTGACCCCGACCTGCTGACTTTCAAGGCCCTGCGCCTGATGCAGCAGGCCGACGTCGTCGTTCACGACCGCTTGGTGTCGCCGGAAATCATGGCCTTGCTGCCCGCGGGCGCCGAGAAAATCTACGCCGGCAAGGAACGCAGCCGCCACACCATGGCGCAGGAGAGCATCAACGAATTGCTGGTGCGCCGCGCCCTCGATGGGGACAGGGTGTTGCGCCTGAAAGGAGGCGACCCGTTTGTTTTCGGACGGGGCGGCGAAGAAATAGAGACCTTGTTTGAAAACCACGTGCCGTTCCAGATCGTCCCCGGAATCACCGCCGCTTCAGGATGTGCGGCGTACGCGGGCATCCCTCTGACGCATCGTGATTTCGCCCACACCTGCGTGTTCGCGACGGGGCATTTGCGCGACGGCGACGTGGACCTTGACTGGAATATGCTGGCGCGGCCCAAACAGACCTTGATTTTCTACATGGGGTTGCAGCGGCTGGAACATATATGCTCGCGGCTCGTCGAGCACGGCTTGCCGGCGGACACGCCGGCGGCGCTGATTACGCACGGGACGATGCCTTCGCAGAAAGTCGTGGTCGGCGAGCTCAGCGGGCTTGCGGAGCAGGTCGTCGCAAGCGCAATCAAACCGCCGACGCTGGTCATCGTCGGCAAGGTCGTCGGCTTGCACGGCAAATTACGCTGGTACGGCGCCTGATTCAGCTGCAATCTTCGGCGGGCGGCGGTGTTTTCCAAGTGCCGAGAATCACGTCCCGCTCCCTCATTTTCGACAAGGCTTGCGCGCCGCCTTCGAGCGCGGCGTCAAGATCGCTCAGCTGCAGCCGGCGTGCGACTTCCTCGACTTGTTCACGCCCGCTTCGTTGAGGCCGGCGCGCAATCTCGTCGAGCAACAGGTCGGTGACCGGATTCAGCAACGTGAAGTTGATCTCGTCGTCGCGGTTGCGGCACACGACGAGGCGCGTCGGTTCGTCGTCCGGCCGCTCCGGGCGGAAGTTCGGACCGATGCGGTGCACCGGCCAACGGTAGGTGAGACGCCACGCGAGCGGCGACAGCACCGGCGGTTCCTGCATCAAGTCGCCGTCGGGTCTGATCGCCGGGCGGTTTATCTCCTCTTCGGCCAGCGACAGGGCGAGTTCGACCCATTCGTAGTGCGCCAGTTCGTTGATGAAAGGCGGGTCGTTTTCACCCGGGCGGTGCTCGTTTTCCAGATAGTCGAGGAACTCTTTTGAAATCTCGGAGAAGTACGGCGAATGACTTTTGTGATGCGCGTAAAAATCTCTCACCAGCGCACGCCAGTCGTTTTCCGCGTAGCATTGTTTCAGCACCGGGAAGGCGTTGGAGATGAAACCGGCGACGTTGTTGAAAAACAGCCTGCGGTAAATCTCAAGCCTGCGGTCTTCCAATCCGTCGGGCGGCGGATTGTTGCGCGGGTCGCGCAAGTGGGCCGTAAATCGGGCTTGCAGTTCTTGGAAGTTTTTTCCCATCGCGCGCTCAGGCGCAGTTTTTTGAGAGCGCGCCGCCGCGGCGTCGTTGATATTCCGAGATGGTGCGCACTTCCTCAAGCAGGCGTTCGGTCTTCGGAAAATTGAAGTCTCTTTCGAGCAGGGTCGGGACGACACCGAACAGTTCGTAGGCTTTGTCGAGCAGGTTCCACACCGGAGGTATCACGTCGGCGCCGTGGGTATCGACGATCAAGTCTTCGTCTTCTTGATGGTGTCCGGCGACGTGGCAGTAAGCGACGCGCTCTCCCGGCAGTTGCCGCAAGTACTCGACCGGGTCGAAGTCGAAGTTGACCGAGTTGACGTACACGTTGTTGACGTCGAGCAGCAGGGCGCAGTCGGCTTCTTCGAGCACCGAGCGGATGAACTCGGTTTCGGTCATCTCCCGCCCGGGTACGGCGTACGCCGACGTGTTTTCCACCGCAATCCGGCGTTCAAGCGTTTCCTGCGTCTGCTTGATTCTTTTGGCGACGTAGCGCGCCGCTTCCTCGGTGAAAGGAATCGGCATCAGATCGTACAGGTGACCGTCGTCGGAACAGTAGCTCAGATGTTCGCTGTAACCGCGGATTTGATGTTCGTCAAGAAAGTCCTTTATTCGTCCGAGCAATTCAAGGTCAAGCGGCGCGGGACCGCCGAGCGACAGGGACAAGCCGTGGCAGACGAAAGGATAGCGGGCGGTGAAACGCCGGAACTGCTTGCCGAGGGCGCCTCCGACGTTGATCCAGTTCTCCGGCGCGACTTCCATGAAGTCCACTTCAGGCGGCGGGCGGGCCTCGAGCGCCGGCATCAGGTCGCGCCGCAGGCCGAGCCCGCATCCGCTTAGACAGAATTGCTCCTCCTGCGTCATCGTTCACTTATAGACGAGGGAAATCAGGTGGTCGCAGCTGAGTTTACCCGGCCCGCTCAGCACCAGCGGAATCAGCATGATCAAGAAAATCAGCTGCAGCTTATAACCGTCGTCGCATACGTTGTAGCCGTGCTCGGCGTGCACGCTGGCCCACGCGACGCCGTCGAGGATGATCAGGCCCACCGCCCAAAAACGCGTCGCCAGCCCGATCGCCAGGGCCAAGGCGCCGATGAGTTCGGTCCAAGTCGCCAGAAACCAACTGACGCCGACCGGCATCACGTTGAACGGGAAAGGGAAGTCGGCCGAGATACTGGAGAACCAGTTGTTCCCGGTAAATTTCATGACGCCGGCTTCCCAGAATTCCCAGGCAAGCAGCAGGCGCAAGCCCAGCAGGGAGAGCCATGCGCCGATTGCGGAAAGCCCGCGGTAAAAACCGTGGACGGCGGTATCAATAGTCATGCCAGTAGTCATGATTCTGCTCCTACTCAGATGGGGAAACGAACGGGTTTCGATTATCTCACACTCCTCGGTGTCCGATTTTTTGCGAAGCGAGACGACAATCCCCTACGCCGTCGTTCCGACGTTCCCCGTGGCGGAAAAAGCCGAAAATCGTTTTCACGTTGGGGGGGTCTGATATATAATCGCCCTTTCACCGCTTTGCCTTTTCTCGTCCGGGAGGAACATGATGAACGACGCTCCGAGGAATTTCGGTTTTCACAACGCCTTTTCAGACCGACGCATGCCTTTGCTCCGTGTCATGCACGTGCCGCTTTTCAGCGCCCTCGTCGTCGCATTGTGCGTCGTCGTCGCCGGTTGCAGCAGCAAGACGATAGACAAAAAGCCGATGCAGGAAACCCCCGCCGAAGACGCAGGTGAAAGCGGAGACGGCGCTGAGCAACCCGGAGAAGCGGGAACTTACCCGGGCTACGCCGCGGGAACGGTTACAGAGTTGTACGGCCAGAGCGGCGAGGAAGAGCAGAGTCAGGCGTACCGCGAAGCGGTCGAGGAAAATCCGCTGCTGCGCTACATCATCGTCTATTTCGATTTCAACAAGGTCGACATCAAGCCGGAAAGCCGCGAAGTGCTGTTGCAGCACGCCGAGTACTTGTCGGAACATCCGGAAGTCGAGGTGTCGCTCGAAGGCCACGCCGACAAGCGGGGGTCGAGCGGTTACAACCTTGCGCTGGGTGAGAGACGTTCGCTGTCGGTGAAGAACTTTCTGCGCGCCCACGGCGTTCGCGAGTTTCAGACGTCGGTCATCAGCTACGGCGAGGAAAGACCGGCGATTGAAGACAACAATGAGGAAGCTTACGCCAAGAACCGCCGCGTTGAATTGATCTACCGGTAAGTCCCGCCCCGGCCGCGCCGGCTGAAACCGCGCGGCTAAAACACCGAGGTGCTCAGCTCTTCGATCGAACGCAGGATTTCAAGATCGTCGCTCAGCGATTCGGAAATGCAGCTGCGCACCGCGGCGACGGGGGAGACGCCCGAGACGATTAGCTTCGCCGCGTGCACCAGCAACCTCGTGCTTGCCCCTTCGTCGAGGCCGCTTCCTTTCAGGTTGCGCGTCAGGCCGGCGAATTTCACCAGTTTCTCGGCGGCGGCTTTGTCGAGCCCGGTTTCGGTTTGCACGATTTCCTTCTCGGCCTCGGCCGGAGGGTAGTCGAAGCTTAGCGCGACGAAACGCTGCCGCGTGCTTTGCTTCAAGTCCTTGAGAACGCTCTGATAGCCGGGGTTGTACGAGATGGCCATGCAGAAGCCTTCTTTCGCCTTGACCAGCTCGCCGCGCTTTTCTATCGGCAGGACGCGGCGGTCGTCGCACAGCGGATGGATTACGACGGTGGTGTCCTTGCGCGCCTCGACGATTTCGTCCAGGTAGCACAGGCATCCTTTGCGCACCGCGCGCGTCAGCGGGCCGTCCACCCACACGGTTTCCCCGCCCTTGAGCAGGTAGCGTCCGACCAGATCGGAGGCGGTCAGATCATCGTGGCATGAGACCGTGACCAGCGGTTGTTTCAGCCGCCACGACATGTATTCCATGAAGCGCGTCTTGCCGCAGCCGGTCGGCCCTTTCAACAGCACCGGCAGGCGGTTTTCATAAGCGCAGGTGAAGACCTCGACTTCGTCGCCCGACGTCCGGTAGAACGGCTCGCGGTCGAACAGGTATTCTTCCGGTTTGAGCGAATGCGCCTGCACGTTCTCAGCGCCGGTCTTTTTTCCACGGCGGCAGTTTCTTCTTGACCCGCACGTTCTTGAGCTTCACGTAGTCCGGCAGTCCGTGCTTGAACGGCGGGTAGGCTTCTCCCTGTATCAGCGGTTCAAGGTAGGCCCGGCAACGCGGGGTGACGTGAAAGCCGTCCCGCGTGATGTAGTTTCTCGGCATTTTCTTCTCGCGGTTTGCGACTTTTTCCAGCGCCGCCGCGCCGATCGTCCAGCGATAGGGGCGGTTCGACTTCCGCACGATGGTCGTCATCACCGATTGGCGGCCTTCGAGCGCGAACTCGACCGCGGCGCAGCCCAGCGCGTAGGCTTGCTCGACGTCCACCCTCGACGCGATGTGGCGCGCCGAACGCTGCAGATAGTCGGCGACTGCCCAGTGATATTTGAACCCCAGCGCTTGTTTGACGGTCTCGGCGATCAGCAGCGCGACGCCGCCCAACTGCTTATGCCCGAACGAGTCGCGGGTGCCGGCGTCGGCGAGCAGCCGCCCGCGTTTGTCCCGCAGACCTTCAGAGACGACGATGACGCAGTAGCCGCATCGCTTCACGCATTGCTTGACGCGGCTGAGAAACAGGCGCTTGTCGAAAGGGATCTCGGGGAACAGGATCAGATGCGGCGGATCTTCTTCACGTTTGCCGGCGAGCCCCGCGGCGGCCGCGATCCACCCTGCGTGCCTGCCCATGACTTCGAGGATGAACACCTTGGTCGAGGTTTCGCACATCGAGGCGACGTCGAGACCGGCCTCTCTCACCGATACCGCGACGTATTTCGCCACCGAACCGAACCCGGGGCAGTTGTCGGTATGGGCAAGATCGTTGTCCACGGTCTTCGGGATGCCGATGCAGGTGACGGGGAAACCGAGTTCTCGTCCTATCAGCGACACTTTATGGGTTGTGTCCTGTGAATCGCCGCCGCCGTTGTACAGGAAACAGCCGATATTGTGGGCGTTGAACACTTCGATCAGGCGCAGATATTCCGCGCGGTTTTTATTGAGGTCCTGCATGCGGTAGCGGCACGAACCGTAAGCGCCGGCCGGCGTGTGGCGCAACGCCGCAATCGAGGCTGCGCTTTCCTTGCCGGTGTCCACGAGCTCCTCGTTCAACGCGCCTGTGACGCCGTTGAGCCCGGCGATGACCTTGCCGACCTTGTCCTTGTGACGACGGGCTGTTTCGATGACGCCGGCGGCGGTGGCGTTGATGACGGCGGTGACGCCGCCCGATTGCGCATAGAAGATGTTCGGCCGCGTTGCCATTTGTTCGATGGTCAGAGAGTCGTCGGAGCGGGGTGAAAAGGCGATTATATCGTCTCCGCCGGGCGCCGGCGTTTCGGCGTTCATTTGCCGTTCGGTTTTCGGCGAGTTTCTTTACCGCCGCCGGCGCGGCTCTTCCTTGTTGAACGGCGTTGCACCGGTGATTTGCTTTTCGCGGGGCGGTGAGTCGGTGGCTTGCGTTCGACGGGGCGCCTTGCGTGTTTCGTGAAGACGGGTCTGAACCAGCGTCGTCTTGTTTTGTCGCCGTCGCGTCTTATTGAGATTTGACGTTGTAGTGCGTAATATACGCTCGAACGTTCTCGATGCAGTTTCCTTTTCGTCGTTTTATCGCCAGATGCGCATCATCCTGCTCGGCCCGCCGGGTGCCGGCAAAGGCACGCAAGCGCGGTTTATCTGCGAGGCGCTCGGCGTTCCCCAGATCTCGACCGGCGACATGCTGCGTGAGGCGGTAAGGGAAGGTTCGCCCGCCGGCAAGCGCGCCGGGAAAATCATCGCCGCCGGCGACCTGGTGCCCGACGAGCTGATTGTCGAGCTGGTCAAGAAGCGTATCGCAAGGCCCGATTGCCGCGATGGTTTCCTGTTCGACGGCTTTCCGAGGACTTCGGGGCAGGCCGAGGCGCTTGAGCGGGAAAAGATCGGCGTTGACTGTGTCGTCGAGATCGCCGTCGCCGACGAAGAAATCCTCCGGCGCATGAGCGGACGCCGCGTCCATCCGGCTTCGGGGCGTACCTACCACGTCGCGTTCAACCCTCCCCGCACCGAAGGCAAGGACGACGTCACCGGTGAAGACCTGGTGCAAAGAGACGACGACCGCAAGGAGATCGTTGCGAAGCGGCTTGCGGTTTATCACGAGCAGACCGCGCCGCTTGTCGCTTACTACCGTGAAGCCGGCGGCGTTCGTTACATCGAGGTGGACGGCGCCCGCGACGTAGCCGTGGTGCGCGAAGACGTTTTGGGGGCTTTGGGAGCGAGGGTCGGCGGTGGCGCATAGGGTACATTTTCAGTGCAGCGACCGCGAGGCCGTCACCGCGCACGGCGAGTCGGTGCTCGACGCGGCGATTCGCGCCGGGTTTAACGTGGACTACGGCTGCAACAACGGCAACTGCGGGCGTTGCGTCGCCCGGCTGCTCGAAGGGGAGGTCGAAATGATTCGCCACCACGATTACACGCCGAGCGACGCCGAAAAAGCCCACAGGCAATTCCTGATGTGCAGCTACACGCCGATTTCGGATCTTGTCGTCGATGCGCAGGTCGGCGGGCGGGGCGCGGTCATTCCCGAGCAGAGTTTTACCGCCAAATTGAAGAAAGTGTCCGATGCGTCGGAGAACGTGAGAATCCTCGCTTTGCGCACGCCGCGCAGCCGGCGCCTGAGGTTTCTCGCCGGGCAGTACGCGCGGCTTTCCGGGAAAGGTTTCGGTGAAGTGCAATGCTCGATTGCGAGCTGCCCCTGCGAAGAGGTGCGTCTTGAGTTTCACGTGCCGCGCGTGCCCGGCGAGTTCGGGGATTACGTCTTCGATGCGTGCCGGGTCGGTGATGAGATCGAGGTCACGGCGCCTTACGGGAACTTTGTTTTCAGCGAAGACGTTCAACGTACGGCGGTGCTGGTCGCGTTCGAAACCGGGTTTGCGCCGGTCAAGAGTTTGATCGAGCACGTCACCGGCCAGGAAGAGGAGACGGCGCTCCGTCTGTACTGGATCACGGGCGCGGGGAAACCGTATCTCGACAACCTGTGCCGGGCGTGGAACGACGCGTTCGACCGGTTCAGTTACACACCCGTCGCGTTGGACGCGCAAGACGGCGCTGGATTCGAGACCTGCGCCCGCCGTATCGCCGAAGAATGTTCCGACCCGCCCTCGAGCGACGCGTACATATCCGCCCCGCAACCGGTCGGCGACGCCGTGTCGCGGACGCTGCTCGAGCGCGGAATCGCCCCCGAGCGGCTTTTCCGCGAGGATTTGAGAGGGGTGCATTGCTGATGCCGCCGCCGCCCGTTATCATCGGCGGGAATTTCCGATTGTGTTTTTTCGACGTGCAGACGCCCGGGCGAGGGCTTGGGAGTAGATTTTCCCGGCGAGTTTTTTGTCCCCTCGGCGTGTTTTCAGCCGCGTCGTGCGCGGTGAAAGCGCTTGTCGGCGCAGAATTTTAATATCCCCCGCAACATTTGAACGTTTCCGCATCTCAAGGCCGCCGCGTTCTTTCGGGTATGCGACCGACGGGAAAGCTCCATCTCGGTCATTACCACGGCGTGTTGAAACAGTGGGTCGAGCTTCAGCCGGTCCACGAGTGCTTCTTTTTTGTCGCCGACTGGCACGCTCTGACGACGCATTACGAGCAAACCGAAGACATCTCGGACAACGTCGTCGAAATGGTCATTGATTGGCTTGCGTGCGGCGTCAATCCCAGTTCGGCGACTCTTTTCGTGCAGTCGCGCGTCGCCGAGCACGCTGAGTTGCATCTGCTGCTTTCGATGATTACGCCGCTCGGCTGGCTCGAACGGGTCCCGAGTTACAAAGACCAGCGGGAACGCCTGCAGGAGCGTGACCTGACGACCTACGGGTTTCTCGGTTATCCGTTGCTGCAAAGCGCCGACATTCTGGCTTACAAGGCGAACCTCGTGCCGGTCGGGGAAGACCAGGTTGCGCACGTCGAGCTGACGCGCGAGGTCGCGCGCCGCTTCAACTACCTTTACGGCCGCGAGGCCGATTTTGAGACGAGAGCCGAGAAAGCCGCCGGCAAGATGGGCAGGAAGAACGCCGAAATGTACCGCAAGCTGCGCAAGCGCTATCAGGAAAGCGGCGACGCCGAGGCGTTCGACGTTGCGCGTGCGATGCTCGATTCCCAGCAGAACCTGCCGGTCGCCGACCGCGAACGCTTGTACGGTTATCTCGAGGGGGCGGGGAGAATCCTGCTGCCCGAGCCGGAAGCGTTGCTGACCGAGGCGCCGAAGATGCCGGGTCTCGACGGCGAGAAGATGTCCAAGTCCTACGGCAACACGATTTCCTTGCGCGCGCCCGACGAGGAGATACGGGACAAACTGCGCACGATGCCGACCGACCCGGCGCGAATCAAGCGCACCGACCCGGGCGACCCGGAGAAGTGCCCGGTGTGGCGGTTGCACCAAATTTACTCCGGCGAAGACGTTTGCGACTGGGTTCAGCAGGGATGCCGTTCGGCGGGTATCGGCTGCGTCGAGTGCAAGCAGCCGGTGATCGACGCGGTCACCGCCGAGGTCACCCCGATTCGGGAACGCGCCGCCGGCTACGCGCAAGACCGTCAAACGGTGCAGAAGATCATCGCCGAAGGCAACGAGGCGGCGCGTTCGGTTGCGCACGACACCCTCGATGAAGTGCGGAAAGCGATGGGCGTTTCATACAGATACCGATAGAATAGGCGGCTATGGACGCAGACTTGAGCACAGACGTTTCACCGGTCAGGCTGGTGCCCGACGCGCGCGGCGAAACGTCTTCCGGTGCGGCTTCCGCGATTGTCGATGGGAAAACTTTCACCAAGATTCCCGAAGACCTTTACATCCCGCCCGACGCGCTGCTTATTTTTCTGGAGTCTTTCGAAGGCCCGCTCGACCTGCTGCTGTATCTGATCCGCCGCCATGACTTCGACATCCTGGCGTTGCCGGTCGCCGAGATCACGGAACAGTACACGCGGTACATCGACAAGATGAAGGAGCTGCGTCTCGAAATTGCGGCGGATTACCTGGTGATGGCGGCGACGCTCGCCGAGATCAAGTCGCGGATGCTGCTGCCGCGCCCGCCCGCCGACGAAGAGGAGGAAGACCCGCGCGCCAAACTGGTGCAGCGCCTGCTCGAATACCAGCGTTTCAAGGACGCGTCCGAGAAAATCAGCATCTTGCCGAGACTCGAACGTGAGTTGACGCCGGTGAACGTGCCGTCTCCCGGCGTCAAGGTTGAGAAAGCCTGGCCGAAAGTCGGCATAGAAGACGTCGTCGCGGCGTTGCGGGAGGTGTTGCTCAGGGCGGAATTCAACCGCAGCCACCGCGTCGTGCGCGAGCCTTTGTCGGTGCGTGAACGCATCAGCGGCATTCTTTCGCTTACCGCGTCGCGGGAATTCGTTTCTCTCGGCGACTGTTTCACCGCCGAAGAGGGGCGCAGCGGGGTGGTGGTTACCCTGCTTGCGCTGCTTGAACTCATGCGCTCCGACGTGGTTGAAGTCGTGCAGGCTTCGCCGTTCGGCTCGATTCAGATTCACAGAATACGCCGTTGACCCGGCCTCGACGATCATGGACGCGAAAATTCTGAAACAAACGCTTGAGGCGCTGCTGATGGCGAGCGACCGCCCGCTGGCGGTTGACGAGCTCGTGCGTCTGGTGTCCGGCGAGGGCGCCGGAATCCGCCGCGGCGACGTTCAAAAGGGGCTCGACGCGCTCGCCGATGAGTGTGCGGGGCGCGGGGTCGAGCTGAAAGAGGTTGCGTCGGGCTATCGCTACCAGACGCGGGAGGCGTTCTCGTCTTCGATCGGGCGGCTGTGGAAAGAAAAACCGCCGCGTTATTCGCGTGCATTGCTTGAGACCTTGGCGTTGATTGCTTATCGCCAGCCGATTACACGCGCCGAAATCGAAGAAGTGCGCGGGGTTGCGGTCAACACTTACATGATTCGTCTGCTCGAAGAACGCGAGTGGATCAAGGTGACCGGCTATAAGGAAATGCCGGGGCGTCCCGCGCTGTACTCGACGACCAAGGAGTTTCTGGATTATTTCAACCTGCGCGGCCTCGATGAACTCCCGACGTTGATCGAGATCGAGGAAGTCGCCCGGATGCACCCCGAGTTGCGAATCGAGACGGCCGGGGAAACGCCGGGTGACGAGTCCGGCGGTGAAGGCGCCGCCGAGCCGCCGCGGGCGGTTGGCGGCGAAAGTGAAAGTTGACGCGCGATGGGGATGTGCCTCAGCGGGTGCAGAAGCTGCTTGCGGGAGAAGGTTTCGGTGCACGGCGCGACGTCGAGGAGTTGATTCGCCTCGGCAGGGTCCGGGTCAACGGCCGCACCGCCCGCTTGGGCGATCGTGCGAGCGCGTCCGACGAAATCCTTGTTGACGGGAAACGCGTCGTCGTTGAAGGCGCCGGCGCGCCCCGGGTAATCGCTTACCATAAACCCTGCGGCGAGGTCGTCAGCCGCGAAAGCGACGTTCACGTAACGGTG
>CAZKLI010000051.1:0-4826 GCA_964553575.1 uncultured Chromatiales bacterium | reverse complement strand
GTCGATGCAGTTCACCAAGCGGTGTTTTTCGGTGCGGATGCCTCCGTGGACAGTGAGGTCGCGCTGGTCGAACAAAAACTGCATGTGGCGCCGGCGCATGACTTCGGTCGGCTCGACGCACTGGTCTCCCTTGGCGGCGGGAATCTCGGGCAGAAAACGGTCGTCGGCCTGCGCGGGCGAAAAAGCAACGGCGCCCGCACAAGCGAACACCAGCGTGAAAGTGAACAGCAGGGGCGCGACCGGGGAGGAACGCATCGCCAGGGGTGAATAGGGTGAATAAAAAATCAGTGGTCGCCGAGCGCCATGTCTATGTAGCCGGTCGGACACACGTCGGCGCAGATATGACAACCGATACATTTGTCGTAATGGGTATCCACGTAGCGCCCAAGCGTCTGCTTGGACTTATCCACTCGATACACCGCGTCCTGCGGGCAAAACACGACGCAGTTGTCGCATTCGAAGCACATCCCGCAGCTCATGCAACGGCTGGATTCCTCGACCGCCTGCTCCTCGGTCAGCCCGACCACGCGCTCCTCAAAATGCCCGAGCACGCCTTCCTCGTCGGGGCCGCATTCCCGGCGATGCACGCGCGGCGTGTAATTGAAGTGCCCGAGAAACAGCTGGTCGTAACCGGCGATTTCCTGCGCCGCGCGGTTCTCGTAGTTATGCACCGAGTAGTCGGCGTCGCAAGTGCCGCGCAAGCCTTCCTTGGTCGGGTCGAAACCTTCGGGGGTGAGGCCGCTCTCGCGGAGTTTGTCGAGCAGGTTGAAGTGATGCACGTCAACTTTCGGGCGCTTGCCGAGCTCGGCGCCGGACAGATAGCCGTCAATGGTGTTCGCCGCAATCGAGCCCTGTCCGATCGCGGTGGTGAGCAGGTGCGGGCGGATGATGTCGCCGGCGGCGAAGTGACCTTTCTTGTCGGGCAGCGCATACAGTTTGTCGACGTCCATCAAGCCGCGGCCGTTGTCGAATTCCTCAAGGCCCTGCAGGTCGCCCCCCTGTCCGATCGCCGAGACGATCAGATCGCATTCGATTTCAAACTCGGTGCCTTCCACCGGCGTCGGTTTATTGTCCTTGAGCTCGCATTTCGCCATCTTCAACGCGCGCGCGCGACCGTCCTCCCTGAGTAACACCTCGACCGGCATCACGCCGTCCCGCACGCTCACGCCTTCTCTCAGCGCGTCCTCGACTTCGTGCTCGCTCGCGGTCATTTCCTTGCGCGGAAACAGCGACGTCAGCGTCACCTCGGCGCCTTCACGCGCCGCGGCGAACGCCGCGTCATGCGCGACGTAGCCGCCGATGACGTACTCGGGGCGCTCCCGCTCCCCGATTTTCTTGATTCTGCCGAGACGCTTTGCGACCGACACGACGTCTATCGAAGTGTCGCCGCCGCCGACGCAAATCACGCGGTCGGCGGTAACCTGAAGACGGCCTTCGTTGAAAGCCTCGAGAAACTTCACGCCGGAAACGCAGTTGGCCGCGTCGCCCCCCGGCACCGGCAACGCGCGTCCGGTCTGGCAGCCCACGCACCACAAAACCGCGTCGAATTCCTTTTCGATTTCCGCCACGGGCACGTCGCGCCCGACGCGGGTCGACGTCCGCACTTCGACGCCGCCCAAGTCGAGAATCCTCTGAATCTCATGATCGAGCAACTGCCGCGGCGTGCGGTAACCCGGGATGCCGTAGCGCATCATTCCGCCGAGTTCTTCGTGCTCTTCAAAAATCGTGCTGCCGTGCCCCCTGCGCCGCAGGTGATACGCCGCCGACAACCCCGCCGGGCCGCCGCCGACGATCGCCACTTTCTTGTCGCCGAGCGGCGCGTCGCATTCGAGCTTGAAACCTTGTGCAATCGCGGTGTCGCCGATGTACTGCTCGACCGCGTTGATGCCGACGTAATCCTCAACGTGATTGCGGTTGCAGCCCTGCTGGCACGGCGCCGGACACACGCGCCCCATCATCGCCGGGAACGGATTCGCCGCGGTGGACCGGTGGAACGCGTACTCGGGCATCTCGACGCCTTCGGGCGGCTTCTCTATGCCGCGTACGATTTGCAGCCAGCCGCGGATGTCCTCGCCCGACGGGCAGCTGCCCTGGCACGGCGGCGTGCGATGCACGTAGGTCGGACACTTGTGGGAGTGATCGGCGGAAAAAATTTGCTCCGCGTAACTGGCCCATTTGTTGTCGCCTTCCTGAAACCGACGGAAAGTCAGTTTCTGCTCGGCGGGCTGTTTGCCGTCTGCGTCTTGCGAGGGTTGCGTGCTCATTGATTGTTGGCGGTTAAATTTCCGTGTGCGTCATTTTAGAGAGGCGGTGAATGAAACCGAATATAGCCTATTATATACAGCGATCGCCCCTTGTTTCCCTTGCTCGAACCGGCGGCGTCACGCGGCCTGCGCCCCGGCGCTTTCGCCCGCGCCGTCTTCGGTTCGGGCGCCGCCGCTTTCCGGCTCAAGAACGATGGCTTCACCGACCAGCTGGTGCACGCTGACGATCTGGTCCATCGTAAATCCGTAGTAGGGCAGCACCTTGCTGAACTGGCTCTTGCAGATTGCACAAATCGCGGCCAGGTGCGTCACGCCGTAGTCCTCGACAACCTCCTTCAGTGCTTCCATGCGCGGCAACGCGCCCTTGACGCGCAATTCGATCAAGTCGTCGGTCAGCAAGCCGCCGCCGCCGCCGCAGCAATAAGTGCCTTCCTTGATCGTCTCCGGCGCCATGTCGTAGAAGTTGTTGCAAACCGCGCGGATGATGTCGCGCGGCATCGTGAACTGCCCGCCCGGCGCGTCGCCCATGCGTGAAGCGCGCGCAATGTTGCACGAGTCGTGATAGGTCACCGTCAGGTGGTCGTTGCACGAAGGGTCAAGCTTGAGCTTGCCTTCCTTGATCAGGCCGTGCGTCACTTCGCATATATGCTGCGGCACGGGGTAGTCCGGGTCGAGGAAATCAAACGGCCCGGCGAGCGTGTTCAGGAAGCTGTACGCGACGCGCCACGCGTGCCCGCATTCGCCGAACACGATGCGCTTGACCCCCAGCGCCATCGCGGCCTCACGGATGCGCAGCGCCAGTTTGCGCATGTTCTCGTAGCTGCCGATGAACATGCCGAAGTTCGCGGCTTCGCTCGCGGATGAGCTGACCGTCCAAGAGATGCCCGCCTGGTGAAACACTTTGGCGTAGCCGATCAGCCCGTCAACGTGCGGTTCGGCGAAGAAGTCCGCCGACGGCGTCACCAGAAGCACCTCGGCGCCTTTCTCGTCGAGGGGAAAACGCACCTTGGCGCCGGTGTCTTCGAGCACTTCTTCCTCAAGACCCTCGAGCGTGTCGCGCAGCGCGGGCTCGGGAAGCCCGAGGTTGTTGCCGATCGTGTGCACCTTGCCGATGATTTCGTTGCAGTACTTCTGCCCCTTGCCGACCTGGTCCATGATCTCGCGCGCCGCCATCGAAATCTCGGCGGTGTCTATGCCGTAGGGGCAATACACCGAACAACGCCGACATTGAGAACATTGGTGAAAATAAGTCCACCATTCATCGAGCACTTTCTTGCTCATGTCCTCGGCGCCGACCAGCTTCGGAAAATGCTTGCCGGCGAAAGTGTAGTAACGGCGATAGACCTTGCGGAACAGGTCTTGGCGCGCAACCGGCATGTTGTTGGGGTCGGTCGTGCCCAGATAGTAGTGACATTTGTCGGTGCACGCGCCGCATTTCACGCAGGAATCGAGAAACACCTGCAACGAACGGTACTTGCCGACCAGTTCGCCCATCTTTTCGACCGCCTGCTGCTCCCAGCCTTCGTGCAGTTCACCCGGAAACCCCAGGGGTTTTTGCATTTCAGGCTTGGCGACGTACGGGCTGCAATGCGACATCACGCCCTCGTGCAGCTTCGGAATCTCGCGGCTTTCGCGGACCGCCGGCGTCTCGAACGTCTGCTTATCGGCCACGGCTCAGCCTCCGGCCTTGTCGGCTTCGAGCTTCAACGCCCACGCCGCAACGTGGCGGCGTTCGCGCGGGTTGTCGGGTTGGTTGCGGGTCGGGCTGAAAAACACGCCCGGGGCGTGCAGCAACTTGCTGAACGGAAAGACGATCATCAACGCGGCGACCAGCGCAAGGTGCACGAGAATCAGCACGTCGCCCGGCAGGGGGCGCCAATCGAAATACATAAGTCCCAGGAAAAACCCCTTCATCGAAACAACGTCCACTTTCGAGACGAACGTCATCATCATGCCGGTCGCGCCGATCAAGATCAAAAGCAAAAGCATCAGATGGTCGGACGGTGCGGAAATGTAACGCACGCGGTCAACCGCCACCCGGCGAAGCCACAACCCGGCCAAGCCGACAATCATCATCCACGAAGCATATTTGCCGAGCGGCTGAATCCAGTTGACCCAAAACCACACCGGTTCGGTGAAATAACGCAAGTGACGCAGCAGCACCAGCAGAAGACCGAAGTGAAACAGCCAGCCGAACAGCCAGATCCATTTGTTGGACTTGAACAGGCTCTCAAACAAGACGAGCTCCCTGAGCATCCTCAATACGACGCCCCGTCTGGTAACCGGCGCCGGCGTCGTCGGAATCTTCAGCGGCGCGGGGGTTCGCGCGTACACCAGGATTTTCCACGCGGTCGCGCCGACGAGCACCGCGGCGGCCAGATAAAAAAGCAACGCATAGACGACGGTCAGCACAGACACGATGACTTATCCGAATAAACAGCCGGTCTCATAAACCCGGCGCACCGGGCAAAAACCGCAAGCGTCAGAAGCCGTGCGAAACGGCGCTGCGGCAAACTCCGTTCAACGCTCCGACGAACGACGCAACACGTCAGACGCAACCGG
>CAZKLI010000050.1:0-3040 GCA_964553575.1 uncultured Chromatiales bacterium | reverse complement strand
GCGATACTCGATGATTGACCCCGCGGCGCCCGGTTCAGGATTGAAGTCTTTTCGCCGGAGCGGCGCGTCAATACCGCGGTTTGACGCGCAGGCGCTCAAGCAGGGTGTCGGTCATGTCTTTGACCCTTGAGAACCAGGTCTTCCGGTCTTTTTCCGACACCTGCGCGAGACGCCCCGAAGTCCGGGCGAAGCCGGGGTAATTCAGTTCAAGCACCTCGAACGTGTCGCGCGCCAGCTCGGTCGAACCGACGCGGCGGTACGCTTCGGTGAGCAGCACCAAAGCCTCGGGAGTGTGCTGTGCGTTGGGATAGTGCTCAAGCACGTATTTGCAACGGTTGATGACCGCGAGATACGCCTGACGGCGCATGTAATAGTCGGCGATGCGGATTTCGTGAACCGCGAGGATGTTCCTGAGCGCGACGACTCGCAGCCACGCGTCGTTGCTGTAGATGCTGTCTGGGTGGTTTTCCCGCAGGCGCTTGAACGCGTCGAACGCTTCCCTCAGCGGCGTCGGGTCTTTGTTCGTCGGGTCTCTTTTCAGGACCCGGTTGAGCGGCCCCCGCCCGTAGTTGTAGTGTGCGAGACCTTTCAGGTAATAAACGTAGTCGAGGTTGGGGTGGGTGGGATTGAGTTTGATGAACTGGTCGAGGATGACGATCGCTTCTTCGTATTGATGGCTCTTGTAGTGGGCGTACGCGCTTTCGACCGCCGCGCCTTGCGCGTAACGGCTGAACGGGAAGGAGGTCTCGAGCTGTTTGTATTTTTCCAGCGCGTCGGTGAAATTGCGCCGTTGCAGCGCGCTTTTGGCTCGGAAATACAAGTCTTCCGCCCGCTGTTCCTCGGTTTTGTCGCCGCCGAACCACGACGCGCACCCCGCCGCGCCCGTCGCCGCGCCCGTCGCGAGCACGACGATAAGCAACCACCGGCTCACCGGTGCAGGTCGGCGGCTTTCCGGCGTCAGGGAGGGATGCGGAGTCAAGTGTGTAAAATCCGTGTCGGGCGGCGGAGGATTATAGCCCGGTTGGCGTAATGGTTGCCATTGCTTTCACGTCTGAGCACTGATGCAGGAACGAGTTTTCAACGTCGTGATAGACGACGAATATGCCGGCGTCCGGTTGGATAAGGTCATGGCCGAACTGTTTCCCGCTTTCTCCCGCGCGTTCCTGCAAAGGCACATCAAACAGGGGCGGGTGCTGGTGGACGGGGCTTCGGCTCGCCCGCGCGACCTCGTCGCCGGCGGTGAGCGGCTGGTCTTTGAGCTCGGTGACGACGATGTAACCGGTGTTTCGGAAGGCGCGCTCGAGGGTGAGGATGCGCCGCTCGACGTGGTGCACGACGACGATGAGCTGCTGGTCGTGAACAAGCCCGCCGGCGTGGTCGTGCATCCGGGCGCCGGGCGCGCCGCGGGGACGCTGGTGAACGCGCTCGTGTTTCATTATCCGGCGCTGAGGTTCTTGCCGCGCGCGGGCGTCGTTCACCGCCTCGACAAGGACACGAGCGGGCTGCTGGCGGTCGCCAAGACCCCCGCCGCGCACAAGTCGCTGGTCGAGCAGCTGCAGGCGCGCACGGTCAGCCGGGAGTATCTGTGCCTGGTGCATGGTGCGGTCATTTCCGGCGGACGCATAGACGCCGCCATCGGGCGCCATCCGCGCGACCGCAAGCGCATGGCGGTCGTCGCCGGCGGGCGCGACGCGGTGACGCATTACCGCGTTCTCGAACGTTTCTCCGGTTACACCTTGTTGAGCGTGCGTCTGGAGACCGGGCGCACCCACCAGATCAGGGTGCACGCCGCGCATATTCGCCACCCGGTCGTCGGCGACGCGACTTACGGGCTGCGCCGTCGCGCGCCGGTTGCCGGCGCCGAGTTGCGCCAAGCCCTGCAAGGCTTGAAGCGCCAGTTCCTGCACGCTTGCCGCCTCGGCTTGGCGCACCCCGCGACCGGCGAGCCGTGTAAATGGCGAAGCGAACCGCCCGGGGATCTCGACGCGTTGCTGAGGTTTCTCAGGCTGCACGCCGCCGCGAATGACGATGAGCCCGGTCGAGGCGGTTGAACTGATTCACCCCGGCTGGCCCGCGCCTGAGAACGTCGGTGCGGCGTTCACGACGCGCCGGGGCGGGGTCAGTCCGGCGCCGTATCGAAGCCTGAATTTGGCGTCGCGGGTCGGCGACGACCCGCAATGCGTCGCCGCCAACCGCCGCCGGTTGCGCGAACGCCTCGAATTCGACGCCGAGGTGCATTGGTTGCACCAAGTCCACGGCGCCGAAGTCGCCGACGCCGGGCGTGTCTCAGGAGAAGACGTTCAAGCCGATGCTTGGGTGTGCTTTGAGCCGGGCAAGGTGTGCGGCGTGCTGACCGCCGATTGCCTGCCGGTGTTTTTCTGCGACCGGCGGGGGACTTGCGTGGGTTTGGCGCACGCGGGCTGGCGCGGTCTGTCCGGCGGCGTGCTCGAAGCGACGGTCGCCGCGCTCGACCGTCCGCCGGCGTCGTTGCTGGCGTGGCTCGGGCCTGCAATCAGTGCGCACGCGTACCAGGTGGGGGACGACGTTCGCGGCGCTTTTTTGGGCGAGCACGAAGAAGACGCGCTGGCGTTTTTGCCCGACAACGTCGGTGCGTGGCGCGCCGACCTCTACGGGCTTGCCGCCAACCGCCTGCGGCGCATGGGCGTCGCTTGTTTCGTCGAACCTTATTGCACTTTCTACGACGCCGCCCGGTTTTATTCCTACCGCAGGGACGGGCGCACCGGGCGCATGGCGAGCCTGATCTGGCTTCGTTCCGCGTCGCGGGCTTGAAGTGCGGGAACGCGTTCGGAGGCGGGCGTGAAACCGCGGCGGCGCTTGAAAACACGCGGGGCGGCGCCCATATAAAGCGCATTAATAGAGGTGAGGCAAAAGGCCGCCTGATCTTTCGTTAAACCGCTGAACCAATAGTTGGCCCGGCTGGCCGGATGGACACCGAATGCAGTTCGACAAACTGACCAACACGCTGAGGGACGCTTTGGGCGAAGCTCAATCGTACGCGGTCGGGCACGACCACCAGATG
>CAZKLI010000049.1:0-5642 GCA_964553575.1 uncultured Chromatiales bacterium | reverse complement strand
GGCCGTACATCTCGGCGTAAGCGCGGCGGTCCACGGTGGTCATTGCTGTCTCGCTGACATCCCCGGCGCCGTTGCCGGCACCATCTCCGGCGCCGTTCCCGGCGTCATCCCCGCCGCCCGCCCGGCGGGGGGCTTATATATATGTGTCGCGGGCACCCGAAACCACCGCACCACGCCGGCCTTGCGGCGTTCGTCCCGCCCGGCGGGTACCTTATATATATGTGTCAGGGAGGCTTGGGGATACCGCGCAGCGCCAGCCTTGCGGCGTTCGTCCCGCCCGGCGGGTACCTTATATATATGTGTCGGGGAGGCTTGGGGATACCGCGCCGCGCCCGCCTTGCGGCATTCGCCCCGCCCGGCCGACACCTTATATATATGTGTCGGGGGCGCCCGAAACCGCCGCACCGCCATCGTCCCCAACGCCGTTCCCGCCGCCCGCTCGGCGGGGGGCTTGTACATATATATGTGTGTCGCGGGCGCCCGAAACCGCCGCACCACGCCAGCCTTGCGGCGTTCGCCCCGCCCGGCAGACACCTTATATATGTGTGTGCCGCGCATCAGCGTCCCGGACGCCCGGGGACGCCGCGCCGCGCCGGCCTTGCGGCGTTCATCCCGTCCGGCCGACACCTTATATATATGTGTCGCGGGCGCCCGAAACCGCCGCGCCGCATCGGCCTTGCGGCGTTCGCCCCGCCCCGTGTCCATCTCCGGGTTCATTTCCAAGCTCATTTGTCCAGCGCCCCCATCACCTTGCCTTGAAAGCCGTAGATCTCGCGCTTGCCGGCGTAAGCGACCAACTCGACCTCGCGGCTGTAGCCGGGTTCGAAACGCACCGCGGTACCGGCGGGAACGTTCAGCCTGAATCCGCGCGCGGCGTCGCGGTCGAACTCCAGCGCGTCGTTGACCTCGAAGAAGTGATAGTGCGAGCCGACCTGTATCGGACGGTCGCCGGTGTTGGCAACGTCGAGGCGGATCACTTCGCGCCCCGAGTTGATCTCGACGTCGCCCTCGGCGACCAGCACTTCACCCGGTATCACGCCGCCTCCTTCACACGATCGGCTCGTGGACGGTCACCAGCTTGGTACCGTCCGGAAAAGTCGCTTCGACCTGGACTTCGCGCAACATCTCGGGAACGCCTTCCATCACGTCGCCGGCTTTCAGCAACGTCTTGCCGAACGCCATCAGTTCGGCGACGCTCTTGCCTTCGCGGGCGCCTTCCATGATCGCCGCCGAAATGTAGGCGACCGCTTCCGGGTAATTCAACGCCAGACCGCGCTGCTTGCGCCGTTCGGCGAGCAGCGCCGCAGTGAACACCAGCAGCTTGTCTTTTTCCCTGGGGGTCAGTTCCATCGTGTCAATTCCATCTTATGTCTCCGTGAACGCGGCGGGTTCCTCAAGTCAGCCATATCCGCGGCGTGCACGCTTCACGGCCGACGACGAGCGGGCGCAGCCTGCTCCACAGCCGCGCCATGTAACGCCGCACGTTCTGCATCCCGTCGCTCAGGCAACGGCACAGCAGAACGTCTTCGATCAAGGTGCACGCGACAACGTCGTCGTCGCAATCGGCGGCAATCTCGCGCGCCGCGGCCAAAGCGTCGGCGTCGGCGGGTGTCGCGGCCAACGTCCCCGACACGCAACGCCCCCTCAGTCCCCACGCCGCATGGTGAACGCCGCCGGCGCCGTCCCCATCACCATTAACTTTCAAGCGTTCCAAGCAGAACAGGCGCCCGTCGCGATAAATTGCAAAGCGCTGGTCATGCCGGCCGCGGCGGTACGGCGCCTTGGCCGCGGGGCGGCCGAGCCCGCCGATCTCCCAGCCGATAAATCTTGCGCCGGGCGCCAGTTCGACGTCGGTGGCCGACAGCGACAATGCACCGTCGAACAGGATGTTCTCCTGCGGCAGCCATTCGCAGCAAGCGTCTTCGGCGACCGACAGACGCTGGCGTTGCTGCGCTTGACGCCCCAGGCTGCGGTAAAACTTGCCCGCCGCCGGCGTGGTCAGCAACACTTCGGCGCCGGCGCCGGCGTGCACGTCTATCTGCAGCCGGTCTCCCCCGACCAGTCCTCCCGGCGGGTGCAGCAGGTAGGTGTGACACAAGCCGCTTTCGGGATAGAAAGGCCGTTGCACGCGCAAAGGCCCGCAGTGGCGGGACGCACTGATCACGGTACGCGCGCCCCTGCGCTCGAACCGCAAGTCCAGACTGGCCCGCCAAGCTTCTCGCATTCCCGGTTCAGCCCGCCGGCGTCGCCCGCTTGTGAAAGGCCTTAGCAAAGGCCCTTGAGAAAGCCCCTGCTGCGCAACGCCGCCGTGTGGAGCTTCCGCGCCGCATGAGCACAATCAAATAGCCCGCCGCCGACAGCGCGGCGACGGCGACCAGATAGTCGCCCGGGCGCAGGCTTCCCACCGCTGCGATCAGGTGTTCAAAAGCGTGCCGGGTGCAAGACCAGCCGAGCGCGCAATGTCCTGCGCCGGAAGCCGTGCCCGGAATGTGCGCGGCGAGCGCCGCTGGAAACAGGGTGCACGATAAAGACGCAAAACGAAGTATCCGCTTGTTCATGAATGCCACCTCCAATGAAGTCAAGATGAAAACAACGGGTGTCACACCGTCAAATAGCGATTGACGACGTGGTCGTCCAGCTCGTCAATCGCACCCGAAGAAACAATCTGCCCTTTTACCATGACGAAGTAATTATCCGCAACTTGTTTCGTAAAATGCAGCTTCTGTTCGGCGAGCAATATGGTCAACCCAAGCTCGCGGTTCAAACGTTTGATGACGTTGCCGATCTCGTGAACGACGTTCGGCTGTATCCCTTCGGTCGGCTCGTCGAGAATCAGAAGCCGCGGCTCGATCACCAAGCTGCGCGCAATCGCGAGCTGCTGCTGCTGCCCGCCCGACAGGTCGCCGCCGCGGCGCCGGCGCATCTCGGCGAGCACCGGAAAAATCTCAAACACCAGGCCGGGTATCCCGCGCCGGCCTTTCTTGCGCGCCGACAAGCCGACGCGCAGGTTCTCCTCGACGCTGAGCAAAGGGAAGATCATGCGCCCTTGGGGCACGTAACCGACGCCGCTCGGCGCGCGCGCCTCCGCCGGGCGCCGGGTAAGGTCGCGCCCCTCGAACTCGATCGTGCCGGAACGAATCGGCAGCAGTCCCATGATGCACTTGAGCAAGGTGGTCTTGCCCACGCCGTTCCTGCCCATCAGGCAGGTGCAAGCCCCTTCCGGCGCGGTAACGCTCAGGTCGCGCAGGATGTGACTGCCTTCGTAATACTGATTGAGCGCTTCGACGTGCAGCATGGGTGTCTCCGTCCGTTCCTCAGTCGCCGAGATAGACCTCGATGACTTCAGGGTTGTTCTGCACCGTCTCCATGCTGCCTTCGGCGAGCACTCTCCCCTCGTGCAGGACGCTGACGCGGCGTGCGATCGATTGCACGAACTCCATGTCATGCTCGATCACGATCACCGTGCAGTCGCCCGCCAGCGACGCCAGCAGCTCGCCGGTGTGTTCGATTTCCTGCTGCGTCATGCCGGCGACGGGTTCGTCAACCAGCAGCAGCTTCGGACGCTGCATGACCAACATGCCCAGCTCCAGCCATTGCTTCTGTCCGTGCGCCAGAGTCCCGGCTTGTCTTGCGCCGAAACCGGAAAGCCCGACCGTCTCCATGACTTCCTCGATCTCTTCACGGGCTGCGGGCGTCTGCACGGCGAACAACGACGCACGCACCCGCTTGTCGCCGTGCATCGCCAGTTCGAGGTTGTCGAACACCGTCAAATTCTCGAACACGGTCGGCTTCTGAAACTTCCTCCCGACCCCGGCGGTCGCGATCTGCGCCTCGTCGAGCGGCAGCAGGTCGAGATGCCGCCCCAGGGTCACCGCACCGTGGTCGGGTTTGGTCTTGCCCGTGATGACGTCGATCAGCGTGGTCTTGCCGGCGCCGTTGGGGCCGATGATGCAGCGCAATTCGCCGCCCTCGACGTGCAGCGAGAGGTGGTCGAGCGCCTTGAAGCCGTCGAAGCTGACGGTGACTTCCTCGACGTCGAGAATCTTGTCTTCGCCTTCGATCATCGGGAAGCCCCCCCCGCCGGGGCGTCGCCGGTTCGCTTCTTCCGGCTGAACAGGCCGACCAGGCCGACCAGGCCTTTCGGCATGAACAAGGTGACCGCGACGAAGATGCCGCCGAGCGCGAACAGCCACAGCTCGGGCAGCACCGTGGTGAACACGGTCTTGGCGTAATTCACGGACAAAGCGCCGATGATCGCGCCGTACAAAGTGCCGCGCCCGCCGGCGCTGACCCAAATCGCAATCTCGATCGAGTTGATCGGGGAAAACTCGCCGGGGTTGATGATGCCGACCTGCGGCACGTACAACGCGCCGGCGACGCCGGCGATCATCGCCGAAACCGTGAACAGGAACAGCTTGTAATGCTCGGCGCGGTAGCCCAGGAAACGCGCCTTGTCCTCGCAGTCGCGCACAACCAGCGCGACGCGCCCGACCTTCGACTGCACCAGCCAGCGGCAAAACAAGTAAGTCGCGAGCAGCAGGACGCCCGACGCAAGGAACAAGGCGACGCGCATACCGTCGCTGTGCAGGCTGAATCCCAGGAAATCCTTGAAATCGGTCAGCCCGTTGTTGCCGCCGAACCCCATCTCGTTGCGGAAGAAAGCGAGCATCAGCGCGTAGGTGAAAGCCTGCGTGATGATCGAGAGATACACGCCGGTGACGCGCGAGCGGAACGCGAACCAGCCGAAAACGAACGCCAGCGCGCCCGGAACCAGCATCACCATCAGCAGCGTGAACAACGCCGAGTCGAAACCGAACCAGTACCACGGCAACGAATCCCAATTCAGGAACACCATGAAATCAGGCAGCTCGGGATGACCATAGACGCCGCGGTCGCCGATCTGGCGCATCAGGTGCATACCCATCGCGTAGCCGCCGAGCGCGAAAAAGGCACCGTGGCCGAGACTCAGGATGCCGCAGTAACCCCAAATCAGATCCAGCGCCAGCGCGAGCATTGCGTAGCAGAAATACTTGCCGAGAACCGGGACGACGTAAGCCGGGACGTGCAACGGGAAATCGGGCGGGGTCAAGAAATGCAGCGCGGGCACGACCAGCAGCACCGCCGCCAGCGCCGCCAGCAACCATCTTCCGCCGCGGTCGGCGGCAATCAGCCGTTGAAACAGCACCGCTTAGCCGTCGGCTGCGCGGCCCCTTTGAGGGAACAGTCCGCGCGGTCTTTTCTGGATGAACAGGATGATGAACACCAGCACCATGATCTTCGCCAGCATCGCGCCCGTGTAGGGCTCGAAAATCTTGTTGATCGTGCCGAGGAACATGCTTGCGTACAAAGTGCCCCACAGGTTGCCGGTGCCGCCGAACACGATCACCATGAAAGAGTCGATGATGTACGCCTGCCCCATGTTGGGGCCGACGTTGGTCAGCTGGGACAGCCCGACGCCGGCGATGCCGGCGATGCCCGACCCCAGCCCGAAAGTCAGCGCGTCCACGCGCCCGCTGCGCACCCCCATCGCTTTCGCCATCGGGCGGTTCTGCGAAGTCGCCCGCAACTGCAAACCGAACCTCGTCCGCTTGACGATGAACAGCAAAACGGCGAACACCAATAAGCTAAAGAAGAGGACGTAG
>CAZKLI010000048.1:0-14483 GCA_964553575.1 uncultured Chromatiales bacterium | reverse complement strand
CCGTTGACACCGCGCACGGGCACTCGAAAACGGTGCTCGACTCGGTGCGCGGCGTCAGGAAACGTTTTTCCGACGTGCAGATAATCGCGGGCAACGTCGCTTCGGCGGAAGCGGCCGTCGCCTTGGCTGACTGCGGGGTTGACGCGGTGAAAGTCGGCGTCGGTCCCGGTTCGATTTGCACCACGCGCGTCATCGCCGGCGTCGGCGTGCCGCAGGTCACGGCGATTTACAACGTCAGCCGCGCGCTTGAGGACGCCGGCGTGCCGGTGATTGCCGACGGCGGCGTGCGTTTTTCCGGCGACGCAGCCAAGGCGCTCGCGGCGGGCGCCCACGTGGTGATGATCGGCGGTTTGTTTGCAGGCACGCAGGAGGCGCCGGGCCAGGTGGAGTTGTATCAGGGGCGGTCGTACAAGACTTACCGGGGCATGGGTTCGTTGGCCGCGATGAAGCGCGGTTCGAGCGAACGCTATTTCCAGAAAGCCGGATACGGGAAATTCGTTCCGGAGGGCATCGAGGGCCGGGTGCCGTACCGCGGCGGGGTTGTTGACGTGGTCGAGCAGCTCGCCGGCGGCGTTCGTTCGAGCATGGGGTACGTCGGTTGCCGCAACGTCGCCGAAATGCGCACCAAGCCGCGCTTTGTCCGGGTCACGCAGGCGGGCATGGAAGAGAGCCACGCGCACAGCGTCGTGATGACCAAAGAAGCGCCGAATTATCGCGGTGTCTGAAGCGCGGGCCAGCGCACGCCCCGCCGCACCCGCGCCGGGCAAGGCGTTGATCGTGGATTTCGGCTCGCAATACACGCAACTGATTGCACGCCGAGTGCGCGAGCTCGGCGTCTATAGCGAGATTTTCGACTGGCAGTCGTTGGACGCCGGCGTGCTCGCCGAGTTTGCCCCGCAATGCGTCATCTTGTCGGGCGGACCCGAATCTATCGCCGCCGGCGAGTCGCCGGCGGTGCATCCGGGCGTGTTTGAGCTCGGCGTGCCGGTGCTTGGCATCTGCTACGGAATGCAGGCGATGGCGCAACAGCTCGGCGGCGCGGTTGAGCCGTCGCCGCGCCGGGAGTTCGGGCACGCTCAAGCGTCGGTCACGTGCGCCAACCGGCTGCTCGACGGCATTCACGACGCCGCCGGCGATACCCTGGACGTGTGGATGTCGCACGGCGACAAAGTGGTCGAGGCACCCCCCGGGTTCAAGGCCATCGCCGCCACCGCCGACTCGCCGGTCGCGGCGATGGCCGACGAATCACGTCGTTATTACGGCCTGCAGTTTCATCCCGAAGTGACGCATACGCCGAGCGGCAACGCGATACTCGAACGTTTTATAACCGCCATCGCCGATTGCGACCGGTCGTGGACCCCGCACGCGATCGTCGAGCGGCAACTCGAGAAGATCCGCCGGCAAGTCGGCGACGAGGAAGTCATCCTCGGCCTGTCGGGCGGGGTTGATTCGGCGGTCGCCGCAGTGCTTATTCACCGTGCAATCGGCCCGCAGCTGCATTGCGTGTTTGTTGACACGGGCTTGCTCAGGTTGGGGGAAGCCGAACAGGTCGTCGAGACTTTCTCCAAGCACGTCGGCGTTGACCTTGTGCACGTGCGCGCCGAGGACGCGTTCTTTGACGCGTTGCGCGGCGTGAGCGACCCTGAGGAGAAGAGGAAAGTCATCGGCGGTCTGTTCATAGACGTTTTCGAGAGGGAAGCGGCGAAATTTCCGCGGGTCGCTTGGCTCGCGCAAGGCACGATTTATCCCGACGTCATCGAGTCCGCGTCGTCGCAGTCGTCGCATTTGATTAAGTCCCACCACAACGTCGGCGGCCTGCCCGAGCGCATGCGGCTGAAATTGCTTGAACCGTTGTCGTCGTTGTTCAAGGACGAGGTCAGGAAGCTCGGGACCGAACTCGGCCTGCCGGGCGAAATCATCGGCCGCCACCCCTTTCCCGGGCCGGGACTTGCGGTGCGCGTCTTGGGGGAGGTCAAGAAGGAATACGTCGAGACCTTGCGCTTGGCCGACCGGATCTTCATCGACGAGCTCAGGCGCGGGGGTTTGTACGATTCGGTGTCCCAGGCGTTTGCGGTGTTTTTGCCGGTGAAGTCGGTCAGCGTCATGGGCGACGGCAGGGAGTACAGCCACGTCGTCGTTCTGCGCGCCGTCGAGACCAGCGACTTCATGACCGCGACCCGTGCCCGCCTGCCCGATGATTTTCTCGACGGGGTCGCACGACGGATTGTCAACGAAGTATCGGGGGTTTCGAGGGTGTGTTACGACGTTACGGGCAAGCCGCCCGCAACGATCGAATGGGAGTGACGCATTCACCGTGAAACGCTCCGACGCCGACTTCATGCGTTTTGCTCTGGAGCAGGCGCGGCTTGCGGCGGATTCCGGCGAAGCGCCGGTCGGCGCGGTGGTCGCGGTGGGGAAAGAGATTGTCGCCCGCGCCGGCAACGCGCCGATCGCGGCGAGCGACCCCACCGCCCACGCTGAGGTTCTGGCTTTGCGCGAAGCCGGGCGGGTGCTCGGCAATTACCGCCTGACCGGTGCGGTGCTGTATGTAACGCTTGAGCCTTGTGCGATGTGCTTCGGCGCCGCGGTTCACGCGCGGGTTCGGCGGTTGGTGTTCGGCGCGGGCGACCCGAAGAGCGGGGTTCTCGGCGGTGCGGGCGACTTGCGCGACGCGGTGGCGTTCAATCATCGCCCCGAGGTCAGCGGCGGCGTGCTCGCGGGCGAATGCGCGGCCTTGTTGCAGGCGTTTTTCGAGGACAAGCGAAAGCAAAAGCGGGGGCAGGAGGACGCCGGCGCGGTCAGATAGGCGCCGGGGTTCGAGGTGTCTGCGGTGCTTCGCCGTGCACGTCGAAACGCAACGCCCCGTCGGACCACGCCAACACGTCGCGGTAGGCGCGGACGTTGTACACGTAGGTGAGAGGAACGTTCAGGGGAGGTCTGCGCCTGCCTGAGGAGATGCGCAGGAAGTCCCGCACTTCGACCCACAACAGGGAATTGCGCCCCTTGTCTCGTGCCGCTTTCATCGCTTTTTCGACGTGGGCGAAACCGGCGTTGTAGGCCGCCAGGGCAAACCACGTGCGGTCGGGCTCTTCGACCCCGGGCGGGAGGCGCTTCTTGATTTCAAGCAGAAAGCGCGCGCCGCCGATGATGCTCTGGTAGGGGTCGTTGCGGTTCCAAACGTTGACTTGCTTGGCCGTTTCCAAAGTCAGCATCATCAGTCCCTTGACCCCGCTCGGCGACTGCGCTTCCGGGTTCCAACGGGACTCCTGGTATCCCAGTGCGGCCAGCAGCCTCCAGTCGAGACCGGTCTTGCGGGCGGCTTCGATGAACAGCGGCTTGTACCGTCCGAGCCGCCGGTCGACGTTCTCCATGAAAGTCAGTTTTTCAGGGTAGCTGAGCTGCGCCGCGTGTCCGTAGTACCGGTCGAGGATTCGCTTGAGCGTTCCGTCGGCCTCGGCGCTTTCGAAAAACGCTTTTGCCGAAGAAACGATTTGGTCGTCGGCGCATTCTCCGAATATCCAGTGCAGCGGCAGCTCGTCGCTGAGGTCGAAAGTTTCTTTTATGCGCGGATAAAAACGCTTGGTCATCGCTACCGCGTGCGAATCGGCGATCGTATATTCGACGAATCCCCGGTCGGTCAGCTCGATCAGGTCATGCGGGCTGAGGTCTTCGTGGCGCTTCCATTGGGTCAGGTCTGCGTTGCGCTGCTTGACGCGGCGCAGGGTTTCAATCTGCGCCGGCTCCGCGCCCACCTCGACGCTTTCCATGACCAGATCGGTGGTGCTCGACGGGCGGGGTTGGTCGAAACGACGGAGCAACTGCTGCCGCATCGTCCCGTAACGAGGCCCCACGCGGAACTCGCCGCCGGCGTCGGACGGCGGCGTCAGCAGCCCGACGGCCAGCTGCGCCTGAGGGTTGCACAAGGCGTCGAGGGCGTCGGCGGTGTTGGGAACGTGCTTGATTTCGAGCTTTGCGCTCAGCGACTCGGCGAACAGCGCCAGCAAGTCATGGTCGATCCCCTTGCTCCTATCCCTTTCGAAGTACCACGCCGCCGGCGTCGTGCGGACGACGACGTGGAGACGTTCTTCGTTCGCCTGCGGTCGGCGCCCGTCACAGCCCGCCGCAATCAGGGTAATTCCGGCGAGCGCAAGCCAAAATTGTCCCCCCCGGAGATACTCTCGGCGCCGCCCGGGCGGGACCCGCCGGACAAACCCGGTGAAATGCCCCGGATTTCGGTGAAACTTGCATTTATGGGGGTGTGTGTGCATTAATGTCGGCTTTTTACCGCCCTCGTGGATAATGCGCCCGCCGCTCGCCGAGGCGAACGGCCTTTTTATATTATCAGGGTGCATCCGTTCATGAGCGGTTTTAACGCAACGCAAATGAAATAAACGCCGCCGCAGGCAAACCCCTTTATAAAAAACATGGATACACTTCCCCAGTTGCTGAATCACCAAGCTCGGACACGCGGCGCCAAAATCGCGATGCGCGCCAAGAGGCTTGGGTTGTGGAAGAGCTTGACGTGGGATGAGGTGCTGGTTGAAGTGCGCCGCTTCGCTTGCGGTCTCGCCGACGCGGGAGTGGTCAAGGGAGACACGGTTGCCGTTATCGGCGGCAACGCGCCCCGCATCTTCTGCGCGATCACCGCGTGTCAATCGGTCGGTGCGGTACCGGTGCCGGTTTACGGCAACCTCGCGGGTGAAGAACTTGCCGAGAGATTGGGGAAAGTCGCTCCCCGCTACGTGGTGGCCGAGGACCAGCAGCAGGTCGACGCCGTGCTCGGGCTCTCCGGGGGGACGTCGTTCAAGCTCGTCATCTACACCGTCGGCCGGGGCATGA
This sequence comes from uncultured Chromatiales bacterium, assembly GCA_964553575.1. Lineage (GTDB taxonomy): Bacteria > Pseudomonadota > Gammaproteobacteria > Poriferisulfidales > Oxydemutatoraceae > CAYFZO01. The sequence goes on along the minus strand of CAZKLI010000048.1, from coordinate 9,644 downwards.
GGGGCTACGATCAAGGCGTGGTGCGTGATTTCGAGGACGTTCAGAGGCGCGGCGACGAGTATCTCGCGGCGCATCCCGGTTTTTACACCGAAGCGGTAAAGGCCGTTCGCGGCGACGACCCGGCGTTGATTCTGTTCACTTCGGGCGTCGAGGAACATCCGAAACCGGTGGTGCTGAGTCATCGCCACGTCATCAACGTTGCGGACGGCGTCGCCGAAGCCGAAAAATTGACCGAAGCCGACGAAGTGCTGTCGTTCATGCCGATTTTTCTTCCCACCAATCTGCTTTGCGGTTACGTCCTGTCGCATGTGACCGGCATGTGCCTGAGTTGCCCCGAGAGCGCCGAGACCGTGATGGAAAACCTGCGTGAAGTTGCCCCGTCGGTTGTGTACGCGCCGCCGCACGTGTACAAGCAGATTCGCGCCTCGGTTCGCGAGCGCATCGAATTGACCCGCGGGTTTTCGAAACGGCTGTACGAACGCTACATGGAAAAAGGGAAGAACGCGGAGAAAGCGTTGCAGGGCAAGCGTTCGCTTCTTGGCGACGTTCTGGTGGCCGCGCCGGTACGCGAGCTCTACGGACTTAACCACTTGCGCGTCGCTTTTACCGGGGGGGACGCAATCAGCACCGACGTGTTCAAGTTTTTCGACCTGCTCGGCGTCGAGCTGAAACAGATTTACGGCACGGCCGAAACGCTTGGATTCATCACCATGCAGATTGAGGAGAGAACCGAGCAAAACGTCGGACACGCGGTGCGCGGCATGGAAGTAAAGATTGCCCCCACCGGCGAAGTGTTGTGCAGAGGTGAGAACGTGTGCACCGAATATTACAAGGACGAAGCCGCGACCGCCGCAGCCTTGGATCAAGACGGCTGGTTTCACACCGGCGACGTCGGCACGATGAGCGGCGACGGCGAGTTGACGGTGGTGGACCGGTTGACGGCGGTCGGCAAGTTGCGCGACGGCTCGCGCTTCATGCCGAAGCGCATAGAGAGGGAGATCAAGGAGTCTCTCTACATCAACGAGGCTTTTGTCACCGGCGACGGGGAGGAATCACTCGTCGCCGTCGTCACGATAGACGGTCACACCGTCGGCACTTGGGCCAACCACCACGACGTCCGCTATACCGGTTACGCCGATTTGGCGGCCAAGCCGGAAGTTCTGGCGCTGGTCAGGGGAGAGGTCGAGGACGCGAACCGACGTCTCGCCCTTGCGGGCGATCAACCGGAGATCAAACGCTTCTTGGTTTTCAACCGGCAGTTGTCGCCGCAGAGCGGAGAACTTACGTGGACCCATAAAATGCGCAGGGACGTGATGAAGGAGACTTTTTCCGATATGCTGCACGCGCTGCACGGCGGGCGGGAGAGTTTCGCTTTCGACGACCCGCGCAGCGGCTCCCAAGTCAATTTTCAAATTTCGAGTTTTTGAGCGCACCGCCCGACATGCCGAACACACCCGAATCAGTTTCTCCGAGCGGACGCAAGCCCTTGTTGAGCGTCAGCGGCATTTCGCTGAGCTTCAAGGGGGTGCAAGCGATCACCGACATCAGTTTCGACGTGTTCGAGAACGAGATTTGTGCGTTGATCGGGCCGAACGGCGCGGGTAAAAGCTCGATGCTGAACCTGATCAACGGCGTCTATCGCGCGCAGGAAGGCACGATCACGTTTGACGGGCACACGACCAAGCGTATGCGCGCGCGCGACGCCGCGGTGCGGGGAATCGCGCGCACTTTCCAGAACATCGCCCTGTTCCAGGGGATGACGGTCCTCGAGAACATCATGACCGGCAGGAATCTGAAGATCAAATCAACTTTCGTCGAGCAGATGGTGTATTACGGCAGGTCCCGCAGCGAGGAAATCAAGCACCGGGAAAAGGTCGAGGAGATTATCGAGTTTCTGCAGATTCAAGCGATTCGCAACACCCCGATCAGCAAGCTTTCCTACGGGCTGCAAAAACGCGTCGAACTGGGCCGGGCGATGGCGATGGAGCCCAAGATGCTGCTGCTCGACGAGCCGATGGCCGGCATGAACCTCGAGGAAAAGCAGGACATGTCCTGCTTCATCATGGAAATCAACCGCGAGCTCGGCACCACCATCGTTGCGATAGAACACGACATGAGCGTGGTGATGGACATCTCCGACCACGTCATCGTGATGGACTACGGCAAGAAGATAGGCGACGGCACGCCCGACGAAATCAAGAGCAACGAGCAGGTCATCGAAGCCTATCTCGGGACTTCGCATTGACCCGGGGATGAAGCAAGGGTAATCGTCATGCTGTTTTTCATCGAAACCGTCGTCGCCGGATTGCTCAGCGGAATCATGTACTCGCTGGTCGCAATCGGCTTCGTCTTGATTTACAAGTCTTCGGGGGTGTTCAACTTCGCTCAGGGCACGATGCTGCTGTTCGCCGGCCTGACTTTCGTCAAGATGACCGAGCAGGGAGTGTCGTTTTGGTACGCGTTCATCCTGACGCTCGGCGCAATGGTCGTGATGGGGCTGTTGATCGAGCGCTTCATCATGCGCCCGCTCGCGAACCAGTCTTTGTTGTCGCTGTTCATGGCGACGGTGGGTCTCAGCGTCTTCCTGGAAGGCTTCTCCCAAGGTATATGGGATTCGGCGGTGCACGGACTTAAATTGTCGGAATTTTTCGACATACAACTGCTGAGTCCCGACCCCATATTCATCGCCGACTACGTGCCGTGGCTCGATATTCTCATTTCGTCCTTTGACATCTTCGCGGCGATTGTCGCGGGTTTGATGATTCTCGCGTTGTCGCTTTTCTTTCAGAAGACCAAGACCGGCATGTCGCTGCGTGCGGTCTCCGACGACCACATGGCGGCGATGGCGGTCGGCATTCCGCTGTCGCGTATATGGGGCATCGTGTGGGCGGTGACCGGCGTCATCGGACTGGTCGCGGGACTGTTGTGGGCCGACCGCATCAGCGTGTCGTTCACCTTGACCGCCGTGGTGCTTAAAGGTCTGCCGGTGATCCTGGTCGGCGGCCTGACCTCGATACCCGGCGCCATCGTCGGCGGTTTGCTGATCGGCGTGGCCGAGAAACTCGGCGAGATTTACGTCGCCGACCTGTTCGGCGGACAGGGCATCGAGAACTGGTTCGGTTACATGGTGGCGATGTTGTTCATCCTGCTGAGGCCCGCCGGGTTGTTCGGCGAGAGGGGCATAGAGAGGGTCTGACCCGTGTTTTACCGAGAAAGCAAGCAGGCCATCACCCATTACTCCCATGACCGGCGGATGCTGCCCCTGCGCCAGGACCGCTGGTTCATCTATGCGATCTTGGCGGTGATGCTGTTCATCGTGCCCGAAATCGGCGACGACTATTGGCTGTCGGCAATCTTGATTCCCCTGATGGTCTTTTCCATGGCGGCGTTAGGGTTGAACATCGTAACCGGCTACACCGGCCAGCTGTCGCTCGGCACCGCCGGTTTCATGCTGATGGGGGCGATAGCCACGTTCAATTTCGTCTTCCGTTTCGACGGCGAGGCCATCCCGTTTGATATGCCGCTGCCGATGGCGTTCGTCATGGGCGGCATCGTGACCGGCTTGGCCGGCGTTATCTTCGGTCTGCCCAGCATCAGGATCAAGGGCTTTTATCTGATTGTCTCGACCCTCGCCGCGCATTACTTCATCCTGTGGTTCTTCAGAACCTACACCTATTTCGTCAACCACGACCGCGCGGGCGTCGTTTTGCTGTCGTCGCGCTACTACGAGATGACATGGATTACGTTCGACCCCGAAAACTATTTCCTGCCCGCGCTCACGACGATCAACCTCAATTCGACGACCGGCAAGTATTACCTCGTGCTTCTCTTCCTCATTGCGTTGACGTTCATTGCCAAAAACCTTGTCCGCAGCGCCTTCGGCAGGAACATGATGGCGGTCAGGGACATGGACATCGCCGCCAGCGTGATTGGGATACGCGTCGCGATGACGAAGCTGATCGCGTTTTTCATCAGCACTTTCTACATCGGAATCGCCGGCGCTTTGTTTTCATTCTCGTACACAACCAACATAGACCTCAGGATGCACGAGCTCGACCGCGCCTTTCAGGTGCTGTTCATGATCATAATCGGGGGGCTGGGGACCATTTCGGGCGCGTTCATGGGCGCTTCTTTCGTGTATTTGTTCGACATCGTGATCAGCTTCATCGGCGACCAGATGCTCGGCGGCGCACTCGACTCGGCCTTCGTGGAAAACCTCGCCAAGGTGCTGACCGGCGTGGTGATTATCTTGTTGCTGATCAAGGAGCCCGGCGGGTTTGCGGCCTTGTGGCAGCGGTATAAGGAGAAGCTCAGGAACTGGCCGTTCGCACACTGATGCAGCCCCCCTCTCTTTGGTGATGTATGGCGCGGGCGATAGTGAGCCCGGCCTTTTTTATCAATAGCTTATTAAGGTATTGCGTTATTTTTCAAAAGTAATACGCTAATAGCCCAAAACCATAATGCTCCCCAAAACTTTTGAGTGGAGTGTCAATAAAAATGCAAGTCTGCGTGAGCTCACTATGATTAGTGGGTTCATGCCGATAAGCTGAATACTTTAAGGAGTGTTTCTCATGAGAAAACTTTTAGTAGCTGCATCCAGTCTGGTGGCAATGCTGATGTTCACCAGCGCAGCGGTCGCGGATTACTATGTGCCGATGCCGGTATATAGAATTGGTCCGTATGCGGCCGGCGGTACGGGCTACTTCGGGGGGATTATCGATTACTATAACCTTCTGAATGAGCGCGACGGCGGCATAGGCGGCGTCAAAGTCGTCTGGGATGAATGCGAAACGGAATACAACCGCACCAAGGGCATCGAGTGCTACCATCGCCAAAAGAAAGGCGAGTTAGGTGAAGCGCTTTATTTTGACCCGTTGAGTGTCGGCATTTCCTCTTCGCTGATTGAGCAAGGGCGGAAAGACAAACTCTCGATCATCAGCGTGAACCACGGCAGAACCGAGACCGAGCGCGGCGACGTGTTTCCGTATCAGTTCCCGTTGGGCACCAACGCTTATGACTTTGCGTATGCGACGATTAAGCACATGGGCGAGCAGCTCGGCGGCATAGACAAGCTGAAAGGCGAGAAAATCGTGACCTTGTTTCACGGTTCCCCTTACGGCCGCGAAGCCAACGAGTTTCTTACCTCGCTCGGTGAGCGGTACGGCTTTGAGCACGTGCCGATCGAAGTGCCGCATCCCGGCAACGAGCAAGGCGCTCAGTGGCTGAAGATCCGCAGACTGAAGCCTGCTTTTGTTTTCCTGCGCGGCTGGGGCGTCATGAACCCGGTTGCGATGCAGACGGCGGTGCGCAATGGCTATTCCGTGTCGCGGTTGATCGGAAACGAGTGGAGCAACTCCGACGAGGACGTTATTCCCGCGGGTAAGGCCGCCGACGGCTATCAGGCGGTGACCGTCCATCGGGCGGGCGCCGATTTTCCTGCGGCTCAGGAAATCATCGAGCGGCTTTACAATACCGGCAAAGGTGACCTGCAAGACAAAGCCCGCATCGGCAGCGTCTATTGGAATCTGGGGATCTGGGCCGCGGTGATGTCTTCCGAGGCCATCCGCGTGGCGCAGAAGCGTTTCGGCAAGGAACTGACCAGTTCGATGGTGCGTTGGGGCTTCGAGAATATCGATCTGACCCAGCAGGACCTCGACAGAATGGGTCTCGCCGACGTGGTGCCTCCAATCAAGGTGACCTGCCTCGACCACGCGGCGGTGCACAAGGCGCGTTTCCAGCAGTGGGACGCGAGCGCGCGTAAGTGGAAACTCATCAGCGGCTGGATCGAAGGCCGCAGCGACTTTTCTCAGAAAGTCGTTGACGAAAACGCCGAGAAATATGCGGCGGAAAATCCGGAGTTTCCGAAGCGCAATTGCAACGATCCGAATTCACGCGACAACTTTGACATCTGACGCCTGACTATCGGCTGATATGTCATAAAAACAACTTGGGCAAGGGAGGAAACAACCGCTTCCCTTGCCCTTTTTTTTGCCTGTAGAATACGCACCATGTCCCAGTCAGACCAATCGCCGCCGCTGTTGAGCGTCAACAATATCGAGGTTGTCTATAACCAAGTGATATTGGCACTCAGGGGCGTTACGCTCGACGTGCCGCAAGGCAAGGTGATTTCCTTGCTCGGCGCGAACGGCGCCGGCAAGACGACCACGCTCAAGGCATGCTCGAATTTGCTGCCCGCCGAACGCGGAATGGTCACCAAGGGCACGATTGAGCTTTCCGGCCGCGACACCGCCGACATGTCCCCCAGCGACCTGGTGGACGAGGGGGTGGTTCAGGTGCTTGAGGGGCGGCATTGCTTCTCGCATTTGACGGTAGAGGAGAATTTGCTGACCGGTTCTTTCATCCGCAAGACCGCGAGCCACGCCGACGTCAAGCGCAGCTTGGAGATGGTCTATAGCTATTTCCCCCGAATCAAGGATCGGCGCAAAAGCCACGCCGGGCTGATTTCCGGCGGTGAGCAGCAGATGACCGCGATCGGGCGTGCGCTGATGGCGTCTCCGAAACTGATTCTGCTCGACGAGCCTTCGATGGGGCTCGCCCCTCAGTTCGTCGAGGAAGTCTTCAGGATCATCAGCAAGCTGAACAAGCAGGAAAGCGTCAGTTTTCTGGTCGCCGAGCAGAACGCGATGATTGCGCTGCGTTACGCCGATTACGGCTACATCATGGAAAACGGGCGCGTGATGCTGAAAGGCGAAGCCGCCACCATGCGCGGGCGCGAGGACGTCAAGGAGTTGTATCTGGGCGTCAGCGACAGTGCCGGCAGTTTTCGCGACGTCAAGTACTACCACCGCAGAAAGCCCGTTTTTTTCTGAAACCCGCCCGCAAGAACGGCGCGTTGGAAGCGGTTTGCGGCCGCTTCTTCACCGGTCATCCATTTTTCCCCCGGCGCGGAGAGCCGCCGGCCGCTTGAGAGCGTCACCTTAAAGTTTTCTTGGGTGTTTCCCGGATGTTTATCTTGGGAGTTCCCTGAGCGTTTCTTGGCGGAGCTCTTTCGACACACCGACGCTTATGCGTAAGGCAACGGCATTTTTCCGCCGGTGCTCGTGGCGATCGAGGAACAGAGCTCGCTCTTTTCGAGGGATGGTGCCATGAGGCGCCGTGAAAGGCTTCGTCGCCGCCGCCGCGGTTTCAGCCGAGCTTGACCGGGCTGACGAGGATGCCGTCAGGGTCGGCGTACAGATAATGGCCAGGGATGAAGTTCACACCGGCGAAATGCACGGTGACGTTTTTCTCGCCGGGGTCTTTTTTCACGGTTTTCAAGGGGTAGGTTGCAAGCGCCTTGACGCCGACGTCGAGCGTCGAGAGTATTTCAGAATCGCGTACGCAGCCGTAAATCACCAACCCGGCCCAGTCGTTTTGCACCGCTTGTTTGCCGAGATTGTCCCCGAGCAGTGAGAAATTGAGCAGTCCTCCGCCGTCAACAACCAGCACGCCGCCGTCGCCCGGCGTTTGTAGCGTAGCCTTGACCGGCGAATTGTCGCCGGGGCATCTGACGGTGGTAATCGGCCCGCTGAACCGGGTTTTGCCGCCGAAGTCGCGGAACAGCGGCTCTGCAATCGAGACGCGATCCGAGTATTCGTCGCAGAGGTCGGCGGTCTTGAAGCTCATGGGCGGGAGAGAGTATATATCAACGCCTGCGGCGAGCAGGATCAACGCCGGTTGCGGGCATGATCAGGCAGCCTAATGCGACACCTGAGTGCCAGGAACCTGAATCATGCAGGCAGAAGCGTCTGCGGGGAGCGGCCGTACCTCACCACGAGAATCATCGAGAATCTCCCGGCGGCGGAATGGGAGGGGAGAACTCAGGTCGTTACCCGCTTGCGAAAGGCCGGGTACGACCTCAACGCTACTTGCGACGTGCTTGGTATCAGCCGGGCAACCTACTATCGTTGGCGACGCCGCTTCGAGCGGCGCGATGTTTGCGGCCTGATACCCCCAAAGTCGCCATCCCCATCGCTACCGCTCGGCGCATTACACTGCCCAAGATTGAGTGCTTGCCCGGTGGCTGTCTGATATCTGTCTCCGTCTCAATTTATGTGCTGACCTCGTGAATCCCATACACACGCGCGCTAAAACCCGCTATGATATGCGGCCGTCTCTTGAACCCTTAGGTTTCAGTCCGGACTCCTGGCCGGGCTTTCGACGGTCATATCCCGGTGCTCCGGTTTCCGTGCATCGGTTGAGTTTCCCTTAAAATTTACGGAGGAAGCAAAAAAGTGCTAAAGCAAGCCAGAACGGCGGCCGTCCAGAAAGACTGGGACGAATCACCGCGTTGGAAGCACGTCAAGCGCGGTTACAGCGCCGAGGACGTTGTGCGTCTGCAAGGGTCGGTGCAACCGGAGTTCACCTACGCCAAGCGCGGCGCGGAGAAGCTGTGGAAACTGCTCCATGAGGAAGACTACATCAACTGTCTCGGCGCTTTGAGCGGAGGCCAAGCTCTGCAGCAAGTCAAGGCCGGGGTCAAGGCAATTTATCTGTCGGGGTGGCAAGTCGCCGCCGACGCCAACCTCGCCGGAGAGATGTACCCCGACCAGTCGCTGTATCCGGCCGATTCAGTGCCCGCCGTGGTGCAGCGCATCAACAACACTTTTGCGCGAGCCGACCAGATCGAATGGGCGAAAGGCAACGAGGACGCGGAAATGTTCGCGCCGATCGTCGCCGACGCCGAGGCAGGTTTCGGCGGGGTTCTCAACGCGTTTGAATTGATGAAGGCGATGGTCGCGGCCGGCGCCGCCGGCGTTCATTTCGAGGACCAGCTCGCGTCGGCGAAAAAATGCGGGCACATGGGCGGCAAGGTTCTGGTGCCGACGCAGGAGGCGATTCAGAAGCTGATCGCCGCACGGCTCGCCGCGGACGTCTGTAACGTGCCGACCATCCTCCTCGCGCGCACCGACGCGAACGCCGCGAACCTGCTGACGTCGGACACCGATTCCTACGATGCGCCGTTCATCACCGGCGAACGCACGCCGGAAGGCTTTTACCGCACCAAGCCCGGGCTCGACCAGGCGATTGCGCGCGCGCTTGCTTACGCGCCTTACGCCGACCTGCTGTGGTGCGAGACCGCGGTGCCCGACCTCGACGAGGCGAAGCGGTTCGCCGAGGCGGTGCGCAAGGAATACCCGGAACAGCTGCTTGCCTACAACTGCTCGCCGTCGTTCAACTGGAAGAAAAAACTCGACGACGTGGCGATTGCACGCTTCCAGAAAGAGCTCGGCGCGATGGGGTACAAGTACCAATTCATCACGCTCGCCGGCATTCACAACATGTGGTTCAACATGTTCGACCTCGCCGAACGCTACGTCGAGCAAGGCATGACGGCTTACGTGAATCTGGTGCAAGAGAAGGAGTTTCAGGCGCTCGACAGAGGCTACACTTTCTCAAGTCATCAAGCCGAAGTCGGCACCGGCTACTTCGACGACGTCACCACCGTGATTCAGGGCGGCGCGTCTTCGGTCACCGCGCTCACCGGCTCGACCGAGGAAGAGCAGTTTTAGGCTTTTTGAAGGCGGCCGGCGGTGACGGCGTATAAGCACATAGAGGTTCCGTCGCAAGGCGCGGCGATTGCGTACCGCGGCGGCAGCCTTGTGTCGGTGCCGGATAACCCGATTATTCCGTTCATCGAGGGC
>CAZKLI010000047.1:0-5409 GCA_964553575.1 uncultured Chromatiales bacterium | reverse complement strand
GTCGTCCGCCACCGACATGGTCGTTTTCCGCGAGAACACCGAAGACATCTACGCCGGAATCGAATGGCCGGCGGGCTCGGACGAAGTGCAAAAGGTCATTTCATTTCTGCAAGACGAGATGAAAGTCGAGGGCATCCGCTTCCCCGACTCCTCCGGCATCGGCATCAAGCCCGTTTCCAAGGAAGGATCGCAGCGTCTGATCAGGATGGCCGTGCGCTACGCCATAGACAACGACCGCAGCTCGGTTTCCCTGGTGCACAAGGGCAACATCATGAAATTCACCGAGGGCGCTTTTCGCAACTGGGGCTATGAGTTGGTGACGGAAGAGTTCGGCGCCGAGCCCATTGACGGCGGCCCGTGGTGTCGCGTAAAGAATCCCAACAACGGCGCGGATATCGTCGTCAAGGACGTGATCGCCGACAATTTCCTTCAGCAGATTCTGCTCAAGCCGGCCGATTACGACGTCATCGCGACGCTTAACCTCAACGGCGACTACATTTCCGACGCGCTTGCCGCACAGGTCGGCGGCATCGGCATCGCGCCGGGCGCCAACGTGTCGGACGACGTCGCCGTGTTCGAGGCGACGCACGGCAGCGCGCCGCGGTACGCTGGCAAGAACCGCGTCAACCCGGGTTCGATTATCCTGTCGGCGGAGATGATGTTGCGCCACATCGGCTGGGAAGAAGCCGCGGATCTGGTTCTGATCGGCGTTGCCGGGGCGATTTCCGCCAAGACCGTAACCTACGACCTCGCGCGCGTCAGAAGCGGCTTGACCGCCGGCTTGCGAAGGCTGGGCAGCGGAAGGGACGTCGCCGCCAACCTTCAGAGCCTGATGCCGGGCGCGACTTTGGTGACGACCTCGGGCTTCGGTGAGGCGGTCATCAGCCACATGGGTGATTCGCTCAGCGAGGATTCGACCGCTTTGGGCTGACGCGGCGCCCGGGATTACCCGGGACCACCCGGGGCGTTCAAAGCCCAATCGGAATCAGAAAAGTGGTGGCGCTTTGCACCGCTTTATTGATGACCCGCTGATTCTTGGCTGCGATGACTTCCGCCATCAAATCCTGGATGCTGACCATGCGGCTGACGGTGTCTTCAAACGACCCCTGCCCGTGCACCGGCCCCAGCCTGATCAGCGGCTTTCCGCGGCGGGTTTCGTTGCGCAGCCGCCACGCGATTTTCTCCAGGTTTCTCGCGCTGTCGTAAAGACTCTGCGGGTCGAGTTCGTCGAACAAGAACAGCTCGTCCAGGTCGTTGTACGAGAATTTCAACATGCTGCTGATACCCAGAAGCAGCGCAAAAACACGGTCTCCGCGGTAGCCTGAATCAAAGGCCAGCTCAATCGCGGGCACGCTGTGTTTGTAATCCAACTCCCGGTAGGAAACGTCGGTGGGATGGTTGAGGATTTGGGCGAGGCGGGCTTCGAGCGACGTCCCCGGCGCCTTGCCCAATTCGTCGGGATTTCTCCCGTAAAGCTTCAGCGTCAGTTCCTGGACGTGGGTCCTGAGCGCCTGGATGTGAATGTCACTGACCAAGTCTATGTCCGATTTGCCGAGGTTCTTAATCGGCTGCTTGACGCCTGAACAGGCGGCCAAAACCAGTGTTGTTGCTAAGCAGGCTGCAACGCAAGAGGTGAACGTCGTCTTTTGCACTTCGGCACCGGGAGCGTGGGGGGCGAAAAGCCCCCGCCGTCCGTATAATATCAGTTTGAGGGAACGGTATGTCTCGTATCCGTGGATGAAATCCCGAGCATGACGAAACCGGACGAAAGCCCAAGTTTGAACGATGCTTGGACGACAAGATGAAAATTGAAAAGACGCTTGCGCCGCGTACAACCCGGCGACGTCCGGAATGCCGGCACGTGGACAAAGACAACCGCGGGACGCGGGCGGGGTTCGCCGGTGTTTCTTGCGGGCGCTTGGGCGACGCAGCTGCGGATTTTGGGGACACCTCGTCCGTGAAGCATCCGCCGGGCGGGTTGCCGGGCGGGTTAAAGCTCGCGGTGCGTGAGCCCGGCGCTTCGTCGGTTTCAAGCCAATGAAAGCGCTTTTGTTAATCGCTCACGGCAGCAGGGTGGATTCGTCCAACGATGAGGTGCGGCGGCTCGCGTCGAGGCTTGCGTCACGCAACCGATTCGACCTTGTCGAATGCGCTTTCCTCGAGCTTGCCGAGCCTTCGATTCCCCAAGGTGTGCAGAAGTGCATAGACGCGGGCGCGCGGGAAGTGTTCGTCCTGCCTTACTTTCTCGCCGCCGGGCGTCACGTTACCGAAGACATCCCGGCGCAGTTGCGGGGAAAACGCGAGGAGCATCCCGGCGTTGGGATACACGTGTGCGATTACCTCGGAAAATCCCCGGCGGTCGAGGACGCGTTGCTGGAATTGGCGGAGCGGCGTCTTGTCTGACGACGGCCTCGAATTCGAGAAAGGTTCGGCGGCGTCCCGCCACCTGTTTCTTCTCGGCGGACACTTGTCGCTGACCGTCGGCGTCATCGGCTTGCTGGTGCCCGTCATGCCGACCTCGCCGTTCGTCATCATCGCGGCGGCGTGCTACGCGCGGTCGAGCGAACGTTTTTACCGGATGCTGCTGAACAACAGGCATTTCGGCGAGGACGTCAGGCTTTGGCGCGAGCGCCGCTGCGTGCGGCGCAAGATGAGGAACCTGTCGGTCGCCGCGTTGACGGTGGCGTTTTCGTTCACGGTTCTGATTTTTATCACGCCTCTTTGGGCGCAGTTGACGGTCGCGGTGCTGGGAGCCCTCGCGGTCGCCGCCGTTCTCTGCATCCCCGTGTGCGACCCCGTGTGCGACGAGTAGAGCGGCGCGTTTTTCAGCCTCCAGGAGCAAGATGAGATGAGCGCCGTCAAGGAAATTCAGGCCTGTCCCCTGCCGGTGTCGCCCGCCACCCGGTTCGTCAAATTGTCCGGCGATTACGGCATGGGTGAGTTCGTGATGTACCGGGGCGGCAAACTGCCTGAAGTACAGATCGCCTATGAAACGTGGGGTGAGTTGTCGCGCAACCACGACAACGTCGTGCTCGTGTTCACCGGCTTGTCGCCGTCCGCCCATGCCTGTTCTTCGCCGCGGGATTCTTCGTCGGGGTGGTGGGAATACATGATCGGCCCGGGCAAGCCGGTGGACACCGAACGCTTTTACGTCGTCTGCGTCAATTCGCTCGGCAGCTGCTTCGGTTCGACTTCGCCGGCGTCGGTCAACCCCGCGACCGGCCGCCGCTACGGTGCGGAGTTTCCGGAACTTTCGATCGAGGATATCGCCAAAGCCGGCCATCACGCGTTGAACGATCTCGGCATAGACCACTTGTGCGCGGTCGTCGGCGGTTCGATGGGAGGAATGACCTCGCTGGCGTACGCGTTGCAGTATCCGGACGAGGTCGATCATCTGGTGACGATTTCGGCGGCGTGCCGCGCGCTGCCGTTCACTATTGCGGTGCGTTCTCTGCAGCGCGAGATCATCCGTTGCGATCCGGGCTGGGAAGACGGCGCTTACCGGATGAGCGAGGAGCCTCTCAAGGGCATGACTTTGGCGAGGAAGCTGGGGTTGATGTCGTACCGCGCCGCCGAGGAGTGGCGCAGGCGCTTCAATCGTGCACGCGTTCCCTCCGACCGGCGTTCCGGCGAACCGTTCGGCGTCGAGTTCGAGATCGAGTCGTATCTCGATTACAACGCCAAGAAATTCGCGTCCGGTTTCGACGCCAACAGTTATCTATACCTTTCCCGCGCGATGGATCTGTTTGACGTCGCCGACCACGGCGGTTCGGTCAACGCGGGGCTCGCGAGGGTGCACGCCAAGCGTACGTTGGTGGTCGGGGTCACCACCGACATCCTGTTTCCGCTCGAGCAGCAGCGCCAGATAGCCGACGGCTTGGTCAAGGCGGGGAGGGAGGTCACATACAAGGAGCTCGACTCGATTTACGGTCACGACTCCTTTTTGGTTGACGCCGGGAAGTTCGCCCCGATCGTCGCCGAGTTTTTCTCGCAGATTTGCCCGTCTTTGCGCTAGGCGTGTATCAGCGCTCTCCGACCGGGACGTAATCCCGCTGGGTGTCGCCGGTGTAGAGCTGGCGCGGGCGGTAGATTCTCGCGTGCCCTTCGGACATCATCTCGTTCCAGTGGCTCAGCCAGCCGGCGGTTCTCGCGAGCGCGAATATCACCGTGAACATGTCGAGCGGCAATTTCATCGCGCTGAGGATGATACCTGAGTAGAAGTCCACGTTCGGGTACAGCTTTCTTGAGATGAAGTACTCGTCTTCAAGGGCGATTTTTTCAAGTTTCAAGGCGGTGTCGAGCAACGGCTGGTTGGGGTTGTCGGGGTCGAGTTCGGACAGCAATCGGTGGCAGATCTTGCGCATGATTTTCGCGCGCGGGTCGTAGTTCTTATAGACCCGGTCGCCGAACCCCATCAGGCGGAAATGGTCGTCCTTGTCTTTCGCGCGGGTGATGTAATGCTCGATCGATTCCCCCGAGCGCACGATTTTATCGAGCATTCCGACCACGGCTTCGTTGGCGCCGCCGTGCGCCGGGCCCCACAGGGACGCGACGCCGCCGACCAGCGCCGCGTAAGGGCTGGTCTCGGTGCTGCTGATGACGCGCACCGCCGAAGTCGAGGCGTTCTGTTCGTGGTCGGCGTGCAGCAGCAGGATCAGGTCCATCGCATGCACCGACGCGTCGCTGACCGCCGTTCGCCCGCCGTCGAACATCGCGTGCAGGAACCTTTCTGTGTACGGCAGGTTCGGGTCGGGGTCCACGGGCTCCTCGCCCAGATGGTGGCGGAATATCCGCGCGGTGATCGTCGGCATCTTTGCGAGCAGGCGCAGGAAAGCAATCTCTTGATATTCGGGGTCATAGACGTCTTTTTCCTTGTGATAAGACGCGGCGAGCAGGCTCACCGCGGCCATCAGCATCGCCATCGGATGTGCGTCGCGTTTGAAAGCGCTTTGCAGGCGCGACGCCGCTTCGGCGTCGAGTGCGGCGTGCTCGGCGAGCCGTCGGTTGAATTCGTCGAGTTGCGTTTGTTTCGGCAGTTCGCCGTAGAACAGCAGGTAGGCCGACTCGACGAAGCCGCTGCGCTCGGCGAGTTGTTCTATCGGGTATCCGCGGTACCGAAGCAGCCCTTTTTCGCCGTCTATGTAAGTAATCTTGCTCTCGCAACTCGCGGTCGATACGAACCCCGGGTCGAAAGTGAAATACCCGAGCACCTGATGCAGCTTGGCGATGTCGAGGGTGTGGGTTCCCTCGGAGGCAGGCAATACGGGCAGTTCGACTTCCCTGTTGCTTTCCCGACCGGTGAGTTTTACGTTGGTGTCCTGCTTCGTCATCGTGACGTTTCGAAAAACGAGGTTAAACGGGCGATTATACAGGATTGGCCGCGCGTTTGCCCGTCGCCGTACAGCTGCG
>CAZKLI010000046.1:0-16893 GCA_964553575.1 uncultured Chromatiales bacterium | reverse complement strand
TGGACGAGGGCCGCGCGGGTGACAACGTGGGCGTCTTGTTGCGCGGGACGAAGCGCGAGGAGGTCGAGCGCGGGCAGGTGTTGTGCAAGCCGGGTTCGATCACGCCGCACACGAAGTTCGAGGCCGAGGTGTACGTGCTGTCGAAAGAGGAAGGCGGTCGCCACACGCCTTTCTTCAAGGGCTATCGCCCGCAGTTTTACTTCCGCACGACCGACGTGACGGGATCGGTGAGCCTTCCGGCGGACGTCGAGATGGTGATGCCGGGCGACAACGTGAAGATGGAAGTCGAGTTGATCGCGCCGATTGCGATGGAAGAAGGTCTTCGCTTCGCAATCCGGGAAGGCGGGCGCACGGTTGGCGCCGGCGTCGTCGCCAAGGTCATCGAATAAGCGGCGTTCGAGGAAGCGAGGAATCAAGGGAATCAGGTCATGGCCGCGAACATGCAAAACGGACAACGCATCCGCATCCATCTCAAGGCTTTCGACCACAGGCTGATAGACAAGTCGGCGAGCGAGATTGTCGCCACCGCGAAGCGCACCGGCGCGCGCGTCAGGGGCCCGATTCCGTTGCCGACCAAGATCGAGAGGTACACCATCTTGATTTCTCCGCACGTGGACAAGGACGCCCGCGACCAATACGAAATGCGCACCCACAAGCGCTTGATAGACATCCTCGACCCGACCGAGAAGACCACCGACGCGCTGATGAAGCTCGATCTCGCCGCGGGCGTGGACGTGCAGATCAAGTTGAACTGAGGGAACGGCGATGCCGATTGGTTTGATAGGACGGAAAGTGGGCATGACCCGGAAATTCACCGACGCCGGCGTTTCGGTGCCGGTCACGGTGGTGCACGCGCCGGCCAACCGCGTGACGCAGGTCAAGACGCCCGACAGCGACGGTTATTTCGCCTTGCAGCTTGCGGCGCACGAATGCAAGGCGTCGCGGGTGAGCAAGGCGATGGCCGGACATTTCAAGAAAGCCGGCGTCAGTGCGATGCGTTCGTCGCGCGAGTTTCGCGTCGTCGAAGAGGAGTTGAGAAACGACGGTGACCGGGTCGGTGTGACTTCGTTCAGCGCCGGGGAAAAGGTCAACGTAGTCGGCGTCAGCAAGGGCAAGGGATTTTCCGGCGTCATCAAGCGCCACAATTTCAAGAGCCAAGACGCAACCCACGGCAATTCGTTGTCGCACCGGGCGGCGGGCTCGATCGGTCAGTGCCAGACGCCGGGCAAGGTGTTCAAGGGAAAGAAGATGGCGGGGCAGATGGGCAACAAGCGCGTGACCGTCAGGAACCTGACGGTGTTTGAAATTGATGAAGCGCGCGAGTTGTTGCTGCTGAAAGGTTCGCTGCCCGGCAGTCCCGGCAGCGAAGTGTTGGTTCATCATCTGGTTCCGGTGCCGCCCGAGGAACCCACGGTCGAAGAAGACGCGGGCGACCAGGCTGAAGCGCCGTCCGAAGCTTCCGCCGACGAAAGCGCAAAGGGCCAGGCCGTAGCGTCGCCTGAAGCGTCGCCCGAAGCGTCGCCCGAAACACCGGGCGAAGAAACCGCGAAAGAACAAACCGAAGCCGAAGGTCAAGACGCCGCGCCCGGCAACCAGGGCAGCGACCAGGGCGGCGATCAGGGCGGCGAAGACGTGAACAAGGACGCTGCGGGCGGCGAAGAAGGAAAAAGCAAGTGATGCAGCTGAAGACGGCACAAGGCGGAACGTTCGAGGCGGGCGACGCGGTGTTCGGCCGCGGGTTCAACGAAGCGTTGGTTCACCAGGTCGTGACCGCGTTTTTGGCCGGTGCACGCAGAGGTTCCAAAGCCCAGAAAACGCGCGCGCAGGTTTCCGGCGGCGGCGGGAAGCCGTGGCGTCAGAAAGGCACGGGCCGTGCGCGCGCAGGCACGATCAGGAGCCCGATCTGGCGCGGCGGCGGTCGCGCTTTCGCCGCGTCTCCCCGCGATTTCTCACACAAGGTCAACCGCAAGATGTACCGCGGCGCCCTGTGTTCGATTCTCTCGGAGATCAACCGCCGCGATTGCCTGGTCGTGGTCGATGAGCTCGAAGTCAAGACGCCGAAAACCCGGGATTTGGTCGCGGCGTTGAAGTCGCTCTCGCTTGAGTCGGTGCTGATAATCGACGCCGACCCGGGCGAGAACCTGTATCTGGCGAGCAACAACCTGCCGTCGGTCGGCGTGCTTGCAGCGGACGGCGTTGACCCGGTGAACCTGCTGCGCTTTGACAAGGTGCTGTTGACCCGCGCCGCGGTTGCGCGGCTCGAAGAGAGGTTGACGTGAACCACGACCGCTTGTCACAGGTGCTGATTTCTCCGCACGTCTCGGAGAAAGCGACCAGACTCGCCGACAACGTGCGCCGGCACGCTTTCAAGGTCGTGCCGGACGCGACCAAGAGCGAAGTGAAGGCCGCGGTCGAATGGTTGTTCGAAGTCGAGGTCGTGGGCGTCAACGTCGTCAACATGCGCGGCAAGAAGAAAGGGCTGGGCCGTCGCCGCGGCCGGCGCAAGCACTGGAAGAAAGCCTACGTCGCGCTCGCGGAAGGCGACGACATTCAGCTCGGCGGGACCGAATAAGGGGGTAAGCATGGCTTCATCGGTCGTCAAATTGAAACCGACTTCGCCGGGCAGGCGTTTCGCCGTCAAGGTTGCGGACAAATCCCTGCACAAAGGCAAGCCGTTTTCGCCGCTGGTTTCGGGCGCCAGGAAGACGGGCGGGCGCAACAACGCTGGCCGCATTACCACCCGTCACATCGGCGGGGGGCACAAGCGGCGCTACCGGGTGATTGACTTCAAGCGCGACAAGGAAGGCGCCGAAGGGCGCGTCGAGCGCGTCGAGTACGACCCGAACCGCAGCGCAAACATCGCTTTGGTGGTGTATCCCGACGGTGAGCGGCGCTACATCATTTCCCCGGCGGGCGTCAAATCGGGCGACACCGTGGCGTCGGGCGACGACGTTGCGGTCAAGGCCGGCAACGCGATGCCGCTGCGCAATCTGCCGGTCGGCACCGTGATCCACTGCGTCGAGATGAAGCCGGGCAAAGGTGCGCAACTGGCGCGTGCGGCGGGCAGCTCGATCCAATACGTCGCGCGCGAAGGCGATTACGCGACCCTGCGCTTGCGTTCGGGAGAAGTGCGCAAGGTGGCGCTCGATTGCCGCGCGACGATCGGCGAGGTCGGCAACGTCCAGCACAGCCTGCGCAAGATGGGCAAGGCCGGCGCCAAGCGGTGGCGCGGCGTGCGCCCGACGGTGCGCGGCGTCGCGATGAATCCGGTTGACCACCCGCACGGCGGCGGCGAAGGCAAGACTTCCGGGGGTCGCCACCCCGTGACGCCGTGGGGCAAACCGACCAAAGGTTTCAGGACGCGGAACAACAAGCGCACCGGCGGCATGATCGTACGCCGCAGGAAGAAATAACGGAGCAGGCAATGTCGCGTTCTCTTATAAAAGGCCCTTTCGTTGACGACCATCTGATGAAGAAGGTGTTGCAGGCCGCGGAGAAAAGGGACAAGCGCCCGATCAAGACCTGGTCGCGCCGTTCGATGATCGTGCCCGAGATGGTGGGGCTTACGATCGGAGTGCACAACGGGCGCAACCACGTGCCGGTTTTCATTTCCGAGAACATGGTCGGCCATAAACTGGGTGAATTCGCGCTGACCCGCACGTTCAAGATGCATTCCGGCGACCGCAAGGCGAAGGGAGCGTGATGGAAGTGTCGGCCAGATTGAGGGCGGTTCGCATATCCCCGCAGAAATGCCGCTTGGTCGCCGACCAGGTGCGCGGGCTCGAGGTCGGCAACGCCCTGGAATTGCTTGAGTTCAGCAATAAGAAGGGCGCTTTCCTGATCAAGAAACTGCTTGAGTCGGCGCTGGCGAACGCCGAACACAACCACGGCGCCGACGTGGACGAGCTCAAGGTCAGCCGCGTCTGCGTTGACCGGGGGCCGATGCACAAGCGTTACAAGGCGCGCGCACGCGGGCGTGCATCTGACGTCATGAAAAGAACCAGCAACGTCAGCTTGGCCGTCAGCGACGAGTAGAGGAGGGCGGCATGGGACAGAAAGTGCATCCGATGGGTTTCCGGCTAGGAGTCGCCTCCGAATGGACGTCGAAGTGGTACGCCGAAGGCGACAACTACACCAGGATATTGCACAGCGACATCGAAGTACGCGAGTACCTGCGCAAGAAGTTGGCGCAGGCTTCGGTCAGTCGCATAGAGATCAAGCGGCCTTCGCGCATGGCTCACATCATCATTCACACCGCGCGCCCGGGCATCGTGATCGGTAAGAAAGGCGAGGACGTCGAAGCGTTACGGCGCGTTGTCGCGCGCAAGATGGGGCTGAACCTCAACGACGTGAGGATCAACATCGAGGAAATCAGGAAACCCGAGATCGACGCCCGCCTCGTCGCCGAAAGCGTCGCCCAGCAGCTGGAAAGGCGGATCATGTTCCGCCGCGCGTTGAAGCGCGCAGTGCAAAACGCGCTGCGCCTCGGCGCCGCCGGCGTCAAGATTTGCGTTGCGGGGCGTCTGAACGGCGCCGAGATCGCGCGCACCGAATGGTACCGGGAAGGCCGCGTGCCGCTGCACACTTTATCGGCCGATATTGACTACGGCGTCGCCGAGGCCAACACGACTTACGGGGTTATCGGCGTCAAGGTCTGGATTTACAAGGACGGCAGCGACAACACGGGCCCTCAAGCGGTTCCCAGCACACCGAAGAAAGCATCCTGAGGTCGGACGATGTTACAGCCGAAGAAGACAAAGTATAAGAAGACCCACAAGGGCAGAAACCGCGGGCTCGCTTTTACCGGCAACAAGGTGAGCTTCGGCGAATTCGGGCTGAAGTCGGTCGAGCGCGGGCGCGTAACGGCGCGTCAGATCGAAGCCGCGCGGCGGGCGATGACCCGTTACATCAAGCGCGGCGGCAAGATCTGGATCCGCATCTTTCCGGACAAGCCGATTACCAAGAAACCGCTTGAAGTCCGCCAGGGAAAAGGCAAGGGCAACGTCGAGTACTGGGTGGCGCTGGTGCAGCCCGGCAAGATGCTGTACGAGATGGAAGGCGTTGACGAAGGCGTCGCGCGCGAGGCGTTCAGGAGAGCCTCGGCTAAATTGCCGGTCAAGACCGCGTTCACGCACAGGGGATTGATGTAATGAAGGCGTCGGAACTCAGAGAAAGCGACGTTCAGGGGTTGCGCGACCAGGTTGCGGAGTTGCGCCGGGAGCAGTTCAAGCTGCGTATGCAGGGGCGCACCGGGCAGACGTTCAAGAGCGACCGCCTGAAGAAGAACCGCCGCGACGTTGCGCGGATTCTCACGATCGTCAACGAAAAGTTGCGTGCCGGAGGGAATGCGCCGTGAGCGACGACGCAGTGAACAGCGACGCAATGAGCGACGATGCAGTGAACGACGCAGTGGACAAGGCCGCCGGGCACGGCGCGCGCGAGCGTTCGGTCGTCGGCAGCGTCATCAGCAACAAGATGAACAAGACCATCACCGTTTTGGTTCGCCGCCGGGTCAAGCACCCGATGTACGGCAAGTACATGACGCGCACGACCAAGCTGCACGCGCACGACGAGAACGACGAGTGCAACGTGGGCGACGTCGTTTCGATCGTTTCGTGCCGGCCGTTTTCCAAGACCAAGGCGTGGAAGTTGTCACGCGTCATCGAGAAAGCCGAGTAGCCGCGGTCTTAGAGGGGTCAAGCGATGATACAGATGCAAACGGTATTGGGCGTCGCCGACAACAGCGGTGCGCGCAAAGTGCAGTGCATCAAGGTGCTGGGCGGGTCGCGCCGCCGTTACGCCGGCATCGGCGACGTGATCAAGGTCAGCATCAAGGACGCGATCCCGCGCGGGCGCGTCAAGAAAGGCGAGGTCTATAACGCCATCGTCGTGCGTACCGCGAAAGGCGTGCGCCGCCCCGACGGCTCGTTGATTCGTTTCGACGACAACGCGGCGGTGCTCTTGACCGCTCAGATGCAGCCGGTCGGCACCCGCATCTTCGGCCCCGTCACGCGTGAACTCAGAAGCGAGCGGTTCATGAAGATCGTTTCGCTTGCACCTGAAGTGTTATGAAGGAAGAGAGCCATGAAACGCATCAAAAAGGGCGACGAGGTCATCGTCATCGCCGGCAAGGACAAAGGCCGTCGCGGCAGAGTATCGGCGGTTCAAGGTGAGAAAGTGACCGTCGAGAACGTCAACGTCGTGAAGAAAGCGGTCAACCCGAACCCGAACACGGGTGAGGCCGGCGGCATCGTCGAGAAAGAAATGCCGCTGCATATCTCCAACGTGATGATCTTCAACCCGTCTTCGGGCAAAGGCGACCGCGTCGGATTCAAGGTGCTCGACGGCGGCGGCAAGGTCCGTTGCTTCAAGTCCAACGGCAAGCAGATAGACTGACCGGGAGAACGAACGAAGTGAAACAAGATTCCGCAACGCCTGTGCTTCAGCAAGAGTACCGCGACGTCATCGCCGCGGCCCTGATGAAGCGGCTCGGCTTCAAGAACCCGATGCGGGTGCCGCGCTTGACCAAGATCACGGTCAATATGGGTTTGGGCGAAGGCGCGCGCGACAAGAACGTGATGGCTTCGGCGCTTGACGACATGACCAAGATTTGCGGGCAAAAGCCGGTGGTGACGCGCGCGCGCAAGTCGGTCGCCGGATTCAGCATCCGCGAAGGCTGGCCGGTCGGATGCAAGGCGACCCTCAGGCGCGACCGCATGTATGAGTTCCTGGACCGCTTGATCAAGATCGTCATTCCCAGGATTCGGGACTTTCGCGGGTTCAGCGACAAGGCTTTCGACGGGCGCGGCAACTACAGTTTCGGCATCAGCGAACAAATCGTTTTTCCCGAGATCGATTACGACAAGATAGATCATTTGCGCGGTCTTGACGTCACGATGACGACAACCGCGAACTCCGACGAGGAAGCGCGTGCGCTGCTCGAAGGGTTCAAGTTTCCGCTTCAATCGAGGAGGTGAGCCGTGGCCAAGGTTTCGATGGTTCAAAGAGAAGTCAAGCGCGCCAAAGTGGTCGCGAAATACAAGAACAAGCGCGCCGAACTGAAGGAGGTCATCCGCAGTCCCCGGACGTCCCCCGAGGCGCGCGCCGAAGCGGTGAACGCGCTGCAGAAGCTGCCGCGTAACGCGAGCCCCTGCCGTCTGCGCAACCGTTGCCGTCTGACGGGCAGGCCGCGCGGTTATTACCGCAAGTTCGGTCTTGCGCGCAACAAGCTGCGCGAGCACGCGATGGCGGGCGACGTTCCCGGTCTGGTCAAAGCGAGTTGGTGAACAAGACGTGAGCATGAGTGACCCAATAGCCGACATGCTGACGCGCATCCGCAACGCACAGATGATCGGGGACAAGGAAGTGGCGATGCCTTCTTCGCGGCTGAAGAGCGCGATCGCCAAAGTGCTGCAGAAGGAAGGCTACATCGAGTCTTACCGTAACGAGGAGCAGGACGGCAAACGCATCATGGTGTTCAAGTTGAAGTACCACGACGAGGTGCCGGTGATTGCGCGCGTCAGGCGGGTCAGCAGGCCGGGCCTGCGCGTTTATCGCGGCGCCGACGACCTGCCGCGGGTGCTGGGCGGCATGGGCGTCGCGGTGATTTCGACGCCGCAGGGCGTGATGAGCGACCGCGAAGCCCGTGAAAAGCGCCAGGGCGGCGAAGTCCTGTGCATCGTCGAGTGAGGAAATGGCCAAGTCTTCCGAAAAACCGATTGAAATACCGTCCGGCGTTGAACTGCGGGCTTCGGGCGGTGATTTGAGCGTGAAAGGACCGAACGGTGAAATGACGCTGGCGGTGCACGGGCACGTCGAGTGCTTGCAGCAGGAAGGCTCGTTCTCGTTTCGCGCGCGCAACGAGGACGCAAGGGCTCTGGCCGGAACGATGCGGGCGTTGGCGGTGAACATGATTACCGGTGTGACCTCGGGGTTCGAGAAGAAGTTGATATTGCAGGGCGTCGGTTACCGCGCGCAGCTGAAAGGCAAGGCGCTCAGCTTGCAGCTCGGCTACTCGCATCCGATCACCTACCAGCTGCCCGAGGGAGTGAAAGCCGAGACGCCGAGTCAGACCGAGATCATCCTCAAGGGCGCCGACAAGCAAAAAGTCGGTCAGGCCGCTTCCGAGATTCGCGCCTTTCGCCCTCCCGAGCCGTACAAAGGCAAGGGCGTTCGTTACGCCGATGAACGGTTGTTGCGCAAGGAAGGCAAGAAGAAATAATGAAACTGGACAAGAAAAACACCCGGCTGAGGCGCGCGCGCAGGATGCGTGCGGCAACGCCCGAGCTCAAGATTCATCGCCTGTGCGTCAACCGCACGCCGCGGCATATTTACGCTCAGATCATCGCGCCCGACGGCGCTTCGACGCTGGCAAGCGCTTCGACTTTGGAAAAGGCGCTGGCGGAGGCGCGCAAGAAGCCCGGCAAGATCGAGGCCGCCGAGAGAGTCGGTGAGACCATCGCCAAGCGGGCGCTCGAGAAGGGCGTCGAGCGAGTCGGCTTTGACCGTTCCGGGTTTCGTTATCACGGACGGGTCAAGGCGCTGGCCGAGGCCGCGCGCGCCAACGGTTTGAAATTCTGAAGGAGGGGGTCGTGTCCAACATAGAAAAAGCCGAATTGACCGACGGTTATCTGGAGAAGCTGATCAACGTCAACCGCGTCGCCAAGGTGATCAAAGGCGGCAGGCAGTTCGGATTCACCGCGTTGACCGTCGTCGGCGACGGCGCCGGCAAGGTGGGTCTCGGCTACGGCAAGGCCCGCGAGGTGCCGCCGGCGATTCAAAAGGCCATGGAGTCGGCGCGCAAGGAGATGATCGAGGTGCCGTTGCGCGACGGCACGTTTTATTACGCCGTCACCAGCCGGCACGGCGCCGCCAAGGTGTTCATCCAGCCGGCGGCCCCCGGCACCGGCATCATCGCCGGCGGCCCGATGCGCGCGGTGTTCGAGGTGCTCGGCGTCAAGGACGTTCTGGCCAAGAGCATCGGCTCGCGCAACCCGATCAACGTGGTGCGTGCGACGTTCAAAGGTTTGTCTCAGATGAGATCGCCGCAGCAGATCGCGGCCAAACGCGGCAAGCAGGTCAAGGAGGTCTTCGCCGGCTGACGCCGCGCGACGGGATCATGGCGGGACAGATCAAAGTTACGCTGGTGCGCAGCGTGAACGGCAGGTTGCGCGACCACCAGGCTTGCGTCAGGGGGCTCGGCATTCGCCGGATGCACCACTCGGTTACGGTCAAGGACACGCCCGAAAACCGGGGCATGATCAACAAAGTGCGTTACATGCTGGAAGTCGAGGATGCCTGATTTGAAACTCAACTCGTTGAAGCCCGCCGCCGGCAGCCGCAGCCCGCGCCGCCGCGTCGGACGCGGCAACGGTTCCGGGTTCGGCAAGACCTGCGGGCGCGGGCACAAAGGGCAGCGTTCGCGCTCGGGCGGCAAACCCCGCGTCGGTTTCGAGGGCGGGCAGATGCCGCTGCAACGGCGTCTGCCGAAAGTCGGCTTTCGTTCGCCGCGCGCCGGTCTCACCGCCGAGGTGCGGTTGCGCGCGCTGGCGCAAATCGAGGACGCGGTGATTGACGCGGCGGCGCTGCGCAAAGCCAAACTCGTTCCGGCTTCGGCCAAGCGCATCAAGGTCATCCTGTCGGGTGAGATCACCAAGCCGGTCACTCTCAAGGGGCTCGCCGTCACCGCGGGCGCCGCGAAAGCGATCGAAAGCGCCGGCGGCAAGATCGAGGCCGAGCAAGGGGGGACGGGCTGATGTCTTCGACGCCGCAAGGGCTCGCCGCGCTGGCGAAAGTCAACCGCGTCAGCGAGCTGCGCAGCCGCATCGGGTTCGTGCTGCTGGTGCTCATCATCTACCGCATCGGCAGTTTCATCCCCGCGCCGGGTATCAACCCCGAAGCGATGGCGCAGTTCTTCGACCAGAACAGCGGCACGATACTCGATCTGTTCAACATGTTTTCCGGCGGCGCGCTTGAACGATTGAGCTTGTTTGCGCTCGGCGTGATGCCGTACATCTCGGCGTCGATCATCATGCAGCTGATGACCGTGGTGGTTCCTTCGCTCAAGGAACTGAAGAAAGAAGGTGAACGCGGGCGCCGCGTCATCATGCAGTACACCCGTTACGGCACGGTGCTGCTTGCGGCTTTTCAGGCGGTCGGCGTCGGCATCGCTTTGCAGACCCAGGGGGTTGCGTTTGTCGCGGGTGCGGGCTTCATTTTCGTCGTTGCGGTGTCGCTGGTGACCGGCACCATGTTCTTGATGTGGCTCGGTGAGCAGATCAACGAGCGCGGCGTCGGCAACGGCATCTCGATCATCATCTTTGCCGGCATTGTCGCCGGCCTGCCCGCCGCCGCGGGCGGCACTTTGGGGCTGGCCAACACCGGCGAGCTGTCGGTGGCGCTGGTGATACTCCTGTTCGCCCTGAGCATCGCGGTGACGGGTTTCGTGGTGTTCGTCGAAAGAGGCCAGCGCCGGGTCACCGTGAATTACGCGCGACGCCAGCGCGGCATGTACGCGGCGCAATCGAGCCACTTGCCGCTCAAGCTGAACATGGCCGGCGTCATCCCGCCGATTTTCGCGTCGAGCATCATCTTGTTTCCGGCGACGCTGGGGCAATGGTTCGGCAACGCCGAGGGCCTGGGATGGCTCGGTGGCTTTGCCACCGCGTTGTCGCCGGGGCAGCCTCTCTACATCCTTTTTTACGCGCTGGCGATCATATTTTTCTGTTTTTTCTACACCGCCATCGTGTTCGACGCGCGCGACACCGCGGACAACCTCAAGCGCGGCGGCGCCTTTATTCCCGGCATCCGCCCGGGTGAACAGACCGCGCGTTACATAGACGGCATCATCAGCCGCCTGACCGCGGTCGGCGCGATTTACATCACGCTGGTGTGCCTGCTGCCGGAGTTCTTGATCTTGTCGTGGAACGTGCCCTTTTATTTCGGCGGCACCTCGCTGCTGATCATCGTCGTCGTCGTCATGGACTTCATGGCGCAGGTGCAGTCGTACGTGTTGTCGCATCAATACGAGGGCTTGCTGAAGAAAGCGAACCTCAAGTCGCAAAGAAGGGGCGCGATCGGAAGGGTCGCCCGCTGAGGAGGAAAACATGAAGGTCAGAGCGTCGGTCAAGAAAATCTGCAGGAACTGCAAACTGGTTCGCCGCAAGGGCGTGGTGTGGGTGATCTGCACCGACCCGCGGCACAAGCAACGCCAGGGGTGAGGGCGCGTGGAAATCAAGGTCTCGACCGGCGTTTCGACGTCCGCGCGTTGGAAGCGGGGGGCGGCTTCGTCTATAATTCCCGGCTATCTTTCGAGCCTTTCCGGCCCGGCGAACAGCCAAGCAAATTGGAGCAATAGAGCATGGCGCGTATAGCGGGCGTCAACGTCCCCGACAACAAGCACGCCGAAGTCGCGCTGACCGCGATTTTCGGCATCGGCAGAAGCACCGCGCGCAAGATTTGCGACGTGAACGGCGTCAAGCGGGACGTGGCGATAAGGAACCTGGCCGAGCCCGAATTGGAGAAGTTGCGCAAGGGGGTCGTGAATTACACGATAGAGGGCGATTTGCGCCGCGAGGTCAACCTCAACGTCAAGCGCCTGAGGGACCTCGGATGTTACCGCGGCGTGAGACACCGCCGCGGGCTGCCGGTGCGGGGGCAGAGGACGCGCACCAACGCAAGAGGGCGCAAAGGCCCGCGCAGAATCATCAAGAACAAACGGTGATGGACAATGGCTAAGACAGGCGGAAAAAGACGCGGACGCAAGAAGGTTGACAAGGTCGTCGCCGACGCGGTGGCGCATGTCACCTCGACTTTCAACAACACGATCGTGATGATCACCGACCGCCAGGGCAACGCGTTGTGCTGGGCGACCGCCGGGTCGTCGGGATTCCGCGGCTCGCGCAAGAGCACGCCGTTCGCCGCGCAGGTGGCGGCGGACCGCGCCGGACGCGCGGCGCTCGAGTTCGGGGTCAAGAACCTTGAGATCAACGTCCGCGGCCCGGGCCCCGGACGCGAATCGGCGGCGCGCGCCTTGAACGCGGTCGGCTTCAAGGTCACCAGCATCACCGACGTGACCCCGATTCCGCACAACGGCTGCCGCCCGCCGAAACGCCGGCGCGTATAAGAGACGATGGCGCGTTACAGAGGACCAACCTGCAAACTGAGCCGGCGCGAGAGCACCGATCTGATGCTCAAGGGGCGTGCCCGCTCGTTGGCCTCGAAGTGCAACATGGAAAAACTGCCGGGTCAGCACGGCGACCGCAAGCCGCGCTTGTCGGACTACGGCATCCAGTTGCGCGAGAAGCAGAAAGTGCGCCGCATTTACGGAATCCTCGAACGCCAGTTTCGCAACTATTACAAGAAGGCGGCGCGCAGCAAGGGTTCGACCGGTGAGAACCTGCTGAAACTGCTTGAATGCCGTCTGGACAACGTCGTTTATCGCATGGGTTTCGGCGCAACGCGCGCCGAGTGCCGCCAGATTGTCGGGCATAAGGCGATCGCGGTGAACGGGCGGATGGTCAACGTGCCGTCGTATCAGGTCAACCCGGCCGACGAAGTTTCGGTGGTCGAGAAAGCCCGCGGTCAGCTGCGCATAAAGGACGCGCTGAGCGTGATTGACCAAATCGGATTTCCGGAATGGGTCGAAGTGGACGTTGAAAAAATGAAGGGTGTTTTCAAGTCGGTTCCGGAAAGAAGCGATCTCCCTTCCGACATTAACGAGTCGCTGGTCGTCGAGTTGTACTCCAAGTAACGACCGGACGCAGCGACGATTATCGCAAACAAGCGGAGGACTAGGGTGGCTTACGAGGACGAGCTGTTAAAACCGCGCATCGTGGACGTGCGCGAACTTTCGGGTACTCAGATGAGAGTGGCGCTGGAACCGCTTGAACGCGGTTTCGGGCACACGCTGGGCAACGCGTTGAGGCGCATATTGCTGTCCTCGATTCCCGGCTACGCAATCGTCGAGGTGCAGATAGAGGGCGTCTTGCACGAGTACACGGCGATTGAGGGCGTTCAGGAGGACGTGACCGACATCCTGCTGAACCTCAAGGATTTGGCGGTAATCGGTCACAAGGACACGGCGGTTATCACGCTCAACAAGAAAGGCCCCGCCGTCGTCACCGCCAAGGACGTCAAGACCGAGGAAAGCGTCGAGTTCGCCGACCCGGATCACGTCATCGCCCACCTTTCGGACAAAGGCGAGTTGAACATGACGATGAAGGTTGCCAGGGGGCGCGGTTATCAGCCGGCGGTCCGGGTTGACGACGACCGTCCGGTCGGCGCCTTGCTGCTCGACGCAAGCTTCAGTCCGATACGCCAAGTGTCTTACAGCGTCGAGAGCGCCCGCGTCGAACAACGCACCGACCTCGACAAGCTGATTATCGAGATGGAGACCAACGGGACGATAGACCCTCAGGAAGCGGTGCAGTTCTCCGCGCGCATCCTGCGTAATCAGCTGGAAACTTTCGTCGGCCTCAAGGAGCTCAAGACCGAGGAAGAGAGGACGCGGAGCCTCGCGGTGAACCCGATGCTGAGGAAACCTTTGGAAGATCTCGGCCTCAGCCGGCGCTCGATCAACAGTCTCAAGGCCGAGCGCATCCAGCACGTCGGCGATTTGGTGCAGAAGACCGAAGCCGAGCTGAAGCGCACGCCGAACATCGGGATGAAATCCTTGGATGAGATCAAGGAAGTGCTCGAGGCCAACGGCTTGAGTCTCGGCATGGACGTCGGCGACTGGACTCCTCCGGAAACGCCGCGCGAACCGTTGAGCGGCGGCATTCCTCGTTCCTGAGGTTTTTACGGACGCTTTTACGGAGGGTCGAAGATGCGCCATCTGCACGCGGGCAGAAAACTCGGCATGACCGACGCCCATCGCAAGGCGATGCTGGCGAACATGAGCGTTTCCCTGATCGAGCACGAGACGATCAGGACCACGCTCAGCCGGGCCAAGGAGCTCAGGCGCGTTCTTGAACCTCTGATTACGCTGTCGCGCAAAGACAGTGTCGCCGCCCGCCGCCGCGCTTTCTCGAAGTTGCGCGACAAGGCGGCGGTCGGAAAACTGTTCACCGAGCTCGGCCCGCGTTATAAAGACCGCCCCGGCGGTTATCTCCGCATCCTCAAAAGCGGGTTCCGTCCCGGAGACAACGCGCCGATGGCGTTCGTCGAGCTGGTTGACCGCCCGGTTGACGCCCCGCCCGACGCCGAACAGACCCCCGAATAAGCGGCGCCGTCGCCGCTGCAGGGCCGGCACGGGAGGATTTCCCGTCGTTGTTTCAAGCCGAACCGTGAATCATCCGCCACGCCGTCCCGGCGAGCGGCGGCGCCGATCGTTGAGCACGCCCGCCGAACACGACGCGCATCGCGCTTGCGCGAACCGAATATAATCAATCCTTAATCAAGGACTTCACTTTCAGGAGAGGCTTTGAAGCAGAGGACGTTCAGTTTGTCGGCGGTGCTGATTACGGCCGCGGTGGTTGCGGGCGTTTTCTGGACCGAGCCGGGCCCGCGGCTGGTTGAACGCGAGGTTGTGCCGCTTGCGGTCGTGGTGTCGGAGTTGCAGGCGCACGACGTGCAGCCGCAGCGCACGCTGACCGGCAGGTTCGAGCCGGTAAAGACCAGCGAACTGAAGTTTGAGGTTGCGGGGCGCGTCGCCGCAAGATACGTCGAAACCGGCGCGCCGGTCGCCGCGGGTCAGCCCTTGCTTGCGCTTGACGACCGCGACTACCGGGACGCGCTGACCCGGACTCAGGCCGATCTCGATTTGGTCGCCGCCGAAGTCGAGCGCGACCGGCAACTGCTGGCGCTCGCCGGGCGCAACGCAAAGTTGCAGCAGCAGGAAGTTGCGCGCCTTGAAAGTCTGATCAAGGCCGGTCTTGCGAGTCAGTCGGCGCTCGACGCGGCGAAACAGAAGCTGATTGATTTGCAGACCGAAGAAGCGCGGCGTCGGCATTCGGTCTCGGTTGCAACGGCGCGTCTCAGCTCGGTCGGCAGCGAACGCGACCGGGCGACGCGCGACTTGGAGAGAACCCGGCTGGTTGCGCCGTTCGACGGGGTGGTGAACCGCATCGGGGTCGAAGTCGGCGGTTACGTCAGCGCGGGGCAGTTTGCGTTGACCATCGTTGACGTTTCCCGGTTCGACCTGCTGCTCCACGTCGGCGGCGAGACCGCGTCGGTGCTTGAGGTCGGCGAGCCGGTCGAGGTCGAAGTCTCGGCGCCCGCAAGAACCCTCACGGGCGATCTGGTGTCTTTGCAGGTCGCCCCCGACCCGGAAACCTTCACCCACGAGGCGCGCGTCCGCACCGCCGGCGAAAGGCTGCGCGCTGGCATGACCGCCCGCGCGCGGCTGCCGCAACCGCGCCGCGACGACGTGATCACGGTGCCGATCGCCGCGGTGCAGTACCTGGACGGACGTACCTACGTGTTCGTTGAGTACGACGGCGCGTTGAAGCGCACCCGGGTTTCCCTCGGTGCGCGTATCGGCGACAGCGTCATCGTCAAGGAAGGGTTGGAGCCGGGCCTCAGGGTGGTCGTGCACGACGTTGACCAGTTGGCCGACGGGCAGAGGGTCGTCGTCAGGCGGGGCGCCGAACCGATTAATTGACCGTCCGCCGCGGCGCGTTCCGGGCGGACGCGACGTTTTGCGCGGCGGCGCGAACGAACCGGGACAGCGACGAATGATCGTAGATTTCTCCATCCGCAACGCGCTGCTGGTCAACTTCCTGCTGCTCGGCATCGTCGTCATCGGCGTGATGTCTTGGCGGGGGATGCCGCAGGAGATTTTTCCGGTCATCGAGCAGGACAAGATGGAAATCAGCACGCGCTTTGAAGGCGCGCCGCCGATAGAGGTCGAACGCCAGGTCACAATCCCGATTGAGGAAGCGGTCGAAGGGCTCGGCGATATAGACGTGATGGAATCGCTGAGCCGCGAAGGCTATTCGCGGGTGCTGATCGAGCTGAAGGCCAACGTGGACGCCGATGATTTTCTCGAAGAAGTCCGCTCGGCCGTTGACGCGATCGAGGATTTTCCCGAAGACGCCGAACGGACGCAGGTCAGGCGTCTGCGCACGCGCTTTCCGGTCATCAGCGTCAGCGTCTATGGCGACGCGGGTGAAGAAGACCTGATCGATCTCGGCAAGCGCGTCAAGCGTGAAATTCAGCGTCTTGACGACGTCGCGAGCGTCAACATCGCCGGCGAGCGCGAATGGGAGATATGGGTGGTCGTTGACCCTTATCTTGCAGCGGCGAGCAAGGTGTCTCTCGCCGAAATCAACGCCGCCTTGAAAGGCAACGTCGGCGACCGGCCTGGCGGCAAGCTGTCGTCGAGCGGGGGCGAGATTCAGTTGCGCGGTCTCGGTGCGCCGGCCGACGTGCGTGCGGTGCGCGAGATTCCGATCCGCTCAAACGCGGGCGGCGGACAACTTCGAATCGGCGACGTCGCCGACGTCGAATTGCAGCTTGAGGAGGCTGATACGCTCGGGCGCTACGCCGGCAAACCCGCGGTCAACCTGATTGTGACCAAAGCCGCGGGCGGCTCGACGATCGAAGTGTCCGAGGCGGTGCGGCGGTTGATCGGGGAGTTGTCCCCGACCTTGCCGCCCGGGGTTTCACTCGGCTACCACAGCGATTCCTCGGTTTATATACAGACCCGGCTGCAGACGGTGCTCTCGTCGGGCGTCGTCGGCTTGCTGCTGCTGTTGCTGTCGCTCTACCTGCTCTTGAACGCGCGCGTCGCGGTGATTACCGCGCTGGGCATACCTGTTTCGTTTCTCTTTGCGGTTATCGTAATCCACCACCTCGGCTTCACGATCAACATGGTGTCGCTGTTCGCTTTCCTGATTGCGCTCGGGATGATCGTTGACGACGCAATCATCATCACCGAAAACACCTACCGCC
>CAZKLI010000045.1:0-3342 GCA_964553575.1 uncultured Chromatiales bacterium | reverse complement strand
CAACAACAAGTGAACTGCGTAATCCCCGGCCTTATCGGCGGCGACGGTTTTGCCGTGGCTTTGCATGACGCTGACGTTCGCCGCCGGCAGCGACGCGTCGAGGCGCTTGAGATAACGCTGCATAATCGGGCCGACGTAAGCGTTCAACCAAGTCGCGACGCCGCGTTCGTACTCGCCGCTCTCGGCGAGTACGTCCGAAGAACGCGACACGAAATAGTCGTTCTCCAAAGCCTGCGCAATCATCCTCTCGAAACGGTCGTCCATGAACGAAAACAGCAGGTTGACCGCCACCGCCTCGGGCGCCAATTCGGCAAGACGCATCTTCAACGCTTCGACGTCGCCGGACGTCAAAGGCTCGACCGCCTCACCGTGCGCCCCGATGCGTCCGCCGGTTTCAAGGCACAGCTCAGGCGCCACCGGCGGCGCAACGGGTTCAGGCGTCAAACGGTAAATATCGGGACGGGCTTGGCGCCCTATCGTCAGCACGTCGCCGAAACCGCGGTTGGCGACGTAGGCGGTCTTTACGCCCTTGCCCTCGAGCACCGCGTTGGTGCCGACGGTCGAGCCGTGCACCACGTCCGGCGCCTGCTGCGGCGAAAAGCCGAGAGAACGCACCCCTTCGATAATCGCTTTTTCGGGCGCCTCGGGCGTTGACAGCTGCTTGTGGACTCGGAATTCGCCGTCGTCGAACAAAATCAGGTCGGTGAAGGTTCCACCGGTGTCAACGCCGAGGAGTCTCATCAGCCCGTCGTCGTGCACCTCGCCCGGTGAAACGAGGCGAAACGGTTCCGGCGGGTGACGTCGCCGTCTCCGCGTCCGGCGGCCTTACCCCCGAAAACCGGGACGTTCAACTTGCAAAGGAGGCTCGGCGACCCCACCCGCGGGAACGGTTGGAGAAACGAACGATTTATGGTACGGTTCCCCCCTTGTCGTCGTTCGGGTCGCCGCGCGGCGGCGGAGAAAGACATGGCTGCACTTGAAAACACCATCAGTTTCATCGTTGCAACGGTTCTGTTGCTGATTGCTTGGCTCGGGTATCTGTGGCTCAACAACTTGATTTCCAGGATGCCGGGTTCCCTGCTTCAGGAAGTCGCAGGAGGTTTGCTCAGCTTCGTGCTGTTCGTCGCGATCGGACTCGTCCTGTATTTTCTCTCGATACCGCTGGCGATGGGCGTCATCACGATTTCCGTGTTGCTGATGCTGATATACGTCGTGCGCAAAAGCCTGCCGACAAAATCGGCTTAGCGGCCGCCGTTTCAACGTAAAAACAGCGCATAAGCCGGATTGCCGCTTTCGTCCTGGTTGCGGTAACCCAGCGCGTCCAAGAAGCGTTCCAACTCGGGCATCTCCTCGTCGGGCACCTGGATACCGGCGAGCACCCTGCCGTAAGCCGCACCGTGATTGCGGTAATGAAACAAGCTGATGTTCCAGCCCCGGTGCATCTTCTCCAAAAACTCGAGCAAGGCGCCCGGCCTTTCCGGGAATTGAAAACGGTATAAGCGTTCGTCCGCAAGACCGCTCGCGTGCCCGCCGACGAGGTGGCGCAAATGCAGTTTCGCCATCTCATTGTCGGAAATGTCGAGCACCGTGTAACCGGTTTCCTGCAGTTTGGCGACGATCTCGGGCTTTTCCTCGGTTGCGTTCTCGAAACGCACTCCGACGAACACGTGGGCTTCGCCCGAGTCGGCGTAACGGTAGTTGAACTCGGTGATCGTCAGCTTTCCGAGGGCGCGGCAGAATTGCAGGAAGCTGCCCGGGCGTTCGGGGATTGTGACCGCGAACAACGACTCGGCGTTCTCCCCGATCTCATAACGCTCGACGACGTGCTTCAAGCGGTCGAAGTTGATGTTCGAGCCTGAAATCACGGCGACCAAAGTGCGTTCTTTCAACGCGTTCTCGCCCGCGTATTTCTTCAACCCCGCGAGCGCGAGCGCGCCGGCGGGTTCGGCGAGCGAGCGGGTGTCGTCAAAATGGTCTTTGATCGCCGCGCAGATTTCATCGGTCGTCACCAGCACGGTGCCGTCCACGACTTCACGCGCCACGCGGAAGTTTTCCTCGCCGACCCGCCTGACGGCGGCGCCGTCGGCGAACAGTCCGACTCGTTCGAGCGTCACGCGCTCGCCCGCCCGCAGCGCCTCGTGCAACGACGGCGCGTCCTCGGGCTCGACTCCGATGATGCGGGTGTGCGGGCGGGCGTGCTTGAGATACACCCCGGCGCCGGCGATCAGCCCGCCGCCGCCGACCGGAATGAACACCGCGTCGATCTCGCCGGCGCATTGCTCGTGAATCTCCTTGCCGACCGTCCCCTGCCCCGCGATGACGTCGGGGTCGTCGTAAGGCGGGACTAAAACCAGGTCCTTGTCGCGCGCAAGGCCGAGCGCGTGCGTGCAAGCCTCGTCGTAAGTGTCGCCGTGCAGCGTGACTTCGACGCCGTAGCGCCGCACCGCGGCGACCTTGATTGCCGGCGTCGTGCACGGCATCACGATCAAGCCGCGGATGCCGAGCTTTTTGCAGGCGAACGCAACGCCCTGCGCGTGGTTGCCCGCCGAAGCCGCAATTACGCCTCGTGCGCGCGCTTGCGGCGGAAGGCTGACGATCTTGTTGTACGCGCCGCGCAGCTTGAACGAAAACACCGGCTGGGTGTCCTCGCGCTTGAGCAGCACGCGGTTGCCGATACGTTCGGACAGACACCGCGCCTCGTCGAGAGGCGACACCACCGCCGCCTCATAGACCCTAGCGCCGTCAATCTTTTTGATGTACTCGCTGACCATCGTTTTTCAACCGCCGCCGCCCGAAGCGGGTCGGACGCCGTTATATCGAGGGCTTATATATGAGTGTTGGCGGCAAATAGAAATGCCCGGAGTTGCGGCAGGGGTTGCAGCGTACGATTGTCCGCTTTTGTCCTGATTGCCGCAAGGCGTCGGCGTCTTGGTGCACGACGACCATCGGCATAAAGCGGCATTCGTTCGTGCGCCTCGGAAGCACCCGCTGCGGCTTTGCCCCGCAGGACCGTCAAGCCTCGGAAAAACCGCCGCCGCCGGGTGTCTTGATCGTCAGGCGGTCGCCGGGTTCCGCCCGGCGCATCGCTTTGCCCGGCAAGGCTTTGCCGTTGAACAGGTTTTCGCCCGGCGCGCCGTCGCCGCCGCCGGCGACGCCCCACGGCGGACGGCGGCGGCGTTCACTCAGGATGGTGAATACGGCGGGGCGCAAGAACTCGTACTCGCGCACGATGCCGTCGCCGCCGCGAAACCGCCCCCGCCCGCCGCTGCCGCGCCGCACGGCGTAGCGGCGGATCCGCAACGGGTATTTCATCTCGAGCACCTCGACCGGCGTGTTCAAGGT
>CAZKLI010000044.1:0-1986 GCA_964553575.1 uncultured Chromatiales bacterium | reverse complement strand
TATCTGTTCTCCGAGCTTCTGGTCAATCTGCTCGCGACGGTTTCGATTCTGGGCATCATCGTCGTCGGGCGGTTGTTGTCGAGATTGCTCGGCAGGATCGCCGAAGGCGATTATCCGCTCGACGTCGTCAAATACCTGCTGATTTACGGCACCCTGGACTCGCTGATTTTCCTGCTGCCGTTTTCGGCGATGCTCGCGGTGATGCTGACGATGGGGCGGCATTACCGCGACAGCGAGGCGTACGCGGCTTTCTCTTTCGGTTTCGGTTACGCCCGGATCTGCGGAGTCTTGATGCGGCTCGCGGTTCCGCTGACCGTGCTGCTTTTCGTGTCGGTGATGGAAGTCTCTCCCGAAGGCGAAAGGCGTTACGACCTGATCAAGCAGGCGGGCAAGCAGCGTGGCGACGTGACAATGGTTACCGCCGGAAGATTCTTCAGCCCGCGCGAGGACACGGTGTTGTTTGTCGAGGACTACGACCACGGCGCCGGACGGCTGTCGAATATTTTCATCGCCGAATTGTCGGCGCGCGGCGCAATCATCGAGACCGCGCGCGGCGGCGAGCAGAAGACCGGCGCCGACGGCGTCAAGCGCCTGCATCTGTACGACGGGCGCCGCTACGAGGGCGTGCCGGGGGAGACCGACTACCGGGTGTCCGACTACCGGGAACACGCGGTTTTTCTGCCGACCCGGCTGCCGGTCGCGTCGGGCGACAACCCTGAGGAGATGAGTTTCTCCGAGCTGCTCGCCTCAAACCGCGCTGAGGACCAGGCCGAGTTGCAATGGCGCCTTGCGACCGTGGCGTCGTTGCCGGTGTTGATGTTGCTCGCGTTTCCGCTGAGCCGTTCGGCGCCGAGACGCGGACGCAACGCGCGCATCGCCGCGGCGATCGGCGTGTTCTTGGTTTATGAGAACTTGATGATATTCACGGTCGATCAGGTCGGCGCCGGCGCTTTTCCGGTGTTTCCGGGGGTGTGGTGGATTCCGGCGGCGGCGCTCGCCGCCGCGGTGCTGATGCTTTCGCGCCGACGGCTTTTCCGTGCGAAGGCTGCACGATGACGATCGACCGCTACCTCGGCGCACAGCTGTTCGCCGGCACCTTGCTGGCGCTCGCGGCGTTGCTGACAATTCTGTCCCTGATCGACTTCATGGACGAGGTCGGCGAGATAGACGCGGTCTATACGCTGGGGAGCGTCGTACGCTACATCGGGCTGACGACCGCGGGGCGGGTGTATGAGCTGCTGCCGGTCGCGATGCTGATCGGGGGGGTGTTGAGTCTCGGCAATCTCGCGGCGCAGTCGGAGTTGGTTGCATTCCGCGCCGCGGGTTATTCGAAGAAGCGCATCATCTTCTCGGCGCTCGGCGTCGGTTGCGCGTTCGCCGCGCTCACCGCAGTCGTCGGCGAAACGCTGCTGCCCGCGGCTGAATCGGCCGCCGCGCGGGTGAGCGGCGACGACGAAAGGCCGGGGGTGTTCGAGAAAACCGGCGTCGGTGTCTGGGCGCGCGAAGGCGCACGCTTCATCCACGCGCGCGAAGCGAGCGGCGACGGCGAGTACTTGGACGTGGCGATTTACGAGTTTGACCGGGACAACCGTTTGCGGCGCGTCGTCGGTGCCGCTTCGATGAAAGTCGAGAGCGAGCGTTTCGTGCTTCGCGGCGCGCGCGAGGCGCGTCTCGGTGAGCAGCGCATCGAAACGGTGCAATTCGAGCGCACCGAGCTTTCGCGCGCCGCGAAGCTCGAGGAAGGCGTGCTCGGCTCGGCGCTGCCGAGCACGATGAGCACGTTCGAGTTGATTCGGCACATAGATTTCCTCAAGCGCAGCAGCCTGCGCCGCGACTTCCACGAGCTTTCATTGTGGTCGCGGCTGAGCCGGCCGTTGTCGGTTCTGGTGATGCTGCTGCTCGCCTTGCCGTTCGTGTTTACTCCGGTGCGCAGCGGAACCGGGCAGCGTTTGTTCTACGGGATGTTGATTGGTCTTACTTACATGC
>CAZKLI010000043.1:0-11613 GCA_964553575.1 uncultured Chromatiales bacterium | reverse complement strand
GGCGTTGAGATCCAGTGAAAAACACCGGAGAAGGGCCCGAAACTCAGGTGTCGAAATTCGGGCACCGTTTACGTACTTGTTTTTTCCTTTCATGACAATACTTTAACGTGTTTTTGAACACGCTCAAGTTGTCATGACCCTAACGCATTTGAAGATCTGACGGCAGCGACCCTCGCCCCGGGAGGCTCTTGCCAACGCGGGCAAGACGCGTGGGATAACCGGCAAGACCTCGACGTCGGCTTCATCGGCGGCTTTCAAGCGGGTTACATGTTCGGGCGCTTCCGTGCCGAAGTCGAATACCTGTACCGCAACCACTCCGGAGAAAACAGGGAAAATCTCGCGCAAATTCTAGGCGGCAAAGACCAGGAGCTGGTTGCCGCCGAACAGGGGCTGGACAGTCTCTCGAGTCACAGCGTTTTCGCCAACCTGTACTACGACTTCATCAGCGACTCCAAGTTCACGCCGTACATCGGCGCAGGCATCGGATTTTCAAAGATCGACTACGTCTATGACGCCATATTCCAAAGGAATCTCGACCCCGACAATTTCGGGTCAAACACGCCACACGCAGCCGCCGGCACCACGACCGACGCCAACGAGGAGCTCAGCGACGAAGTCTTCGGCTATCAATTCATGGTCGGCTCGGACTACGCGATAGATGAAAACTGGAGCGTCGGCTTGAAGCTCCGCTACCAGAATTTCGACGACCCCAAGGACTCGGGCCGATGGAACCGCCTCAGGGGGCATGACTCTGTGATTGCCGAAGGCGCGCGTCTGGACGCAATCAGAGCCAGCGACCCGAGCCTTGCCAGCTTCGACCCCGCGGTCACCTATCACATAGAAGCAGAAGACATAGAAGTCTGGGCCGCCTCGCTGAACCTGAAATACAGGTTCTGACCCAAGACACAACCCAGGACAAAACCCTTGACAAAGACGCGCCGAGTTCCCATAGTGCGCACCTTGTCTTAACCTTTAACATTAGGCGTTAACATCAGGCGTTAACTCAGACGCCGAATCAGGAGCAACAATGGCAAACACTCTCTCAGCCGGCAAACGGGCGCGACAGAGCGAACAACGCAGACGGCACAACGCGAGCCTGCGTTCGCGCATGCGCACCCACGTCAAGCAGGTGCTGAAAGCCGTCGCAAGCGGCGAGCGCGACCAAGCGCAAGCGGCTTACCGGCAGGCGACGTCGTTGATCGACTCGGGCGTCAGCAAAGGGCTGTTGCACAAAGGCAAGGCCAACCGGCAGAAAAGCCGGCTCAACGCGCACGTGCGCGACATGGCCTAAGCGTCGGCGCGAACACGTCTCCCGGACAATCCTCGAATACATCCTAGGGCTTCCCCGTTCGCTCTCTGCACGCGGCGGGGTTGCCGCACCCGCCGCTCGACAACCCGTCAAGACGCCGCGACGACCAGCAGGTTGTCTCGGTGAATGACCTCAGGTTCGTAGCCGCCCTTGATGATCTTGCGCACTTCCTTGCTGTGCTTGCCGACGATGCTGCGCGTCTCGTCGGACGCGTAGTTGGTCAGGCCGTAGGCGACGCCGGCGCCGGCCGGGTTGCGGCACGCCACGGGGTCGCCGCGCCCGAAATCACCCTCGACCGAGGTCACGCCGACCGGCAGCAGGCTGTTGCCGCCTTTGGCGATCGCCTCGCAAGCGCCGTCGTTGAGGGTCAGTGAACCGCACGGCTTGAGCCCCGCGATCCACTGCTTGCGCGCGGCGAACGACCGCCCTTCAACGTAGAGCCGGGTGCCGACGGCCTCACCGCGCATCACACGCGTGATGATCCGCTCCTCGCGTCCCGACGCGATGGCGGTCTCGGCGCCCGACAACGCCGCGCGTCTCGCCGCGGCAACCTTGGTAATCATGCCGCCGCGCCCGAGCGTGCCGATGCTCGGCCCCGCCGCTTTGTCAAGACGCGGGTCGTGAACCTCGGCGCTTTCGATCAGTCGCGCGTTCGAGTCGTGCGCCGGGTCGGTCTCGTAAAGTCCTCCGCAGTCGGTCAGGATCAACAGTTTGTCGGCGTCTATCAGGTTGGCGGTGAGCGCGGCGAGCGTGTCGTTGTCACCGAGCTGAATCTCCTCGGTCGCAACGGCGTCGTTCTCGTTGACGACCGGAATCACGTCGAGCTCAAGCAGGGTGGACAACGTCGAGCGCGCGTTGAGATAACGCGTGCGGCTGCTCAAGTCCTCGTGCGTCAGCAATACTTGCGCCGCGTGCAGACCGTAGTCGCCGAACACCGACTCGTAGGCGTGAACCAAGCCCATCTGTCCCGCGGCGGCGGCGGCTTGCATCCGGTGCAGACGGCGCGGGCGGCGTTCCCAACCGAGGCGGCGCACGCCCTCGGCAATCGCCCCCGACGACACCAGGATAATTTCCCGGCCTTCGCGCCTGAGCGAAGCAATCTGCCCCGCCCAGTCGCGGATGGCGGCGTGGTCAAGACCGCAGCCGTTGCCGGTGATCAGCGAGCTGCCGATCTTGACGATCCAGCGGCGCGCATGGTTTTCAGTCACGTTCATCGTCGTCGCTCAAAAATTGCATCACGGTCTTTTTCAGCGGGTCGAGCCCGCGGCGGGCAGCCGCCGAGACAAAGAATATCGGTTTTTGCCAATCGAGGGCGGCGACCAGTTCGCGGCGGCGTTGCTCAAGCTCGCCCGCGTCGA
Source organism: uncultured Chromatiales bacterium (assembly GCA_964553575.1). Lineage (GTDB taxonomy): Bacteria > Pseudomonadota > Gammaproteobacteria > Poriferisulfidales > Oxydemutatoraceae > CAYFZO01. The sequence goes on along the minus strand of CAZKLI010000043.1, from coordinate 8,946 downwards.
GCAGGTCGGTCTTGTTGCACACCAGCCAACGCGGACGCGCCGCCAGCTCGTCGCTGAAAGCGGCAAGCTCGGCCTCGATTATGCGCACCGCGTCGGCGGTCTCCCGCGCGTCGCCGACGGCGGCGTCCACCACGTGGAGCAACAACCGCGTCCTCTGCACGTGCTTCAGGAAGCGCACGCCGAGACCGCCGCCCGCGGCGGCGCCTTCAATCAAGCCCGGCAGGTCGGCGACGACAAAGCTCCGCCAGCTCCCGGCCTGCACCACGCCGAGCGAAGGGTGCAAGGTCGTGAACGGGTAATCGCCGACCTTCGGATGCGCGGCGCTGACGGCGCCGAGCAGCGTTGACTTGCCCGCGTTGGGCAGCCCGACCAAACCGACGTCGGCAAGCAGCTTGAGCTCAAGCCCGAGGCGGCGTTCGTCGCCTGCACGTCCCGGCGTGCTTTGCCGCGGCGTCCGGTTGGTCGAGCTCTTGAAGCGCACGTTGCCGAGGCCGCGTGCACCGCCGCGCGCGACCAGCAGTTTCTGCCCTTCGTGAATCACGTCGCCGATTACCTCACCGGTGTCGAGGTCGCTGACGACGGTGCCCGTCGGCACGGGTATCAGCAGATGGTCGCCTTTCTTGCCGGCACGCTGCTTGCCCATGCCGTGGCCGCCGCGCTTGGCTTGAAAACGGCGCTTATATCTGAAATCAACCAACGTGTTGAGACGCTGGTCGGCGACCATGTACACCGAGCCGCCGTCGCCACCGTCGCCGCCGTCGGGGCCGCCGCGCGGAATGAAACGCTCGCGGCGAAAACTGACGCAACCGTCGCCGCCGTCGCCCGCGTGCACGGTGATCGATGCCTCGTCCACGAATTTCATCACATCCCTCTCAAGTCTCGGCAGAAACACTCAGGGGAAAGCGGGACCCCGGAGGCCTTGAGGCCCCGGCGAAGCCTTGGCGAATCTTGGCGAGTCTTGCGGAAGAAAGCCCCGGTCAGACCGGGACGACGCTGATGAAGCGCCGCTTGCGCGGGCCTTTGCGCGCGAACTCGACGCGCCCGGCGATTTTGGCGTAGAGCGTGTAGTCGTTGCCGCAACCGACGTTTGCGCCGGGATGGAAATGCGTGCCGCGCTGGCGAATCAGGATGTTGCCGGCGTTGACGATTTCGCCGCCGAACTTCTTGACGCCGAGCCGCTTGGATTCGGAATCGCGCCCGTTGCGTGTGCTGCCGCCCGCTTTCTTATGCGCCATGACCTGTCTCCCTCGTTCCTTATTTCTTTACGTCGGTGATGCGTACTTCGGTGTACGCTTGACGATGGCCGTGGCGGCGCATGTACGACTTGCGCCGGCGAAACTTGAGCACCTCGATTTTGTCGCCGCGGTCGTGGGAAACGACTTCGCCGACGACCTTACCGCCGTCGAGATACGGCGCGCCGACGTCGAGAACCCCGTCGTTCTCGATCAGCAGGACTTTGTCGAAATCCACCGATTGACCCGCTTCCGCCTCAAGCTTCTCGACGCGGATGACGTCGCCTTTGCTGACGCGGTATTGCTTGCCGCCGGTTGCGATGACTGCATACATGAGTGATGGCCTTGTCTGAAAGAGCGCGTATTGTAGCGGCGCCGGGCACCGAGTCAACGCAAGGGGAAGCCGTCAATCATGCGCGAGGCGGAAGCCGTAGCCGAGCCCGCGCGCCGAGCGAACGTCCCAGTCCCGGTTCGCCACCCTGAGGTCTCTGGCGTTGCCGCCCCAATAACCGCCGCGGATAACGCCTTTCTCGCAGTCGCCGCCGCGGCTCGACGTCCAAGCACCGCCGTCGGTCGGGGCGCCGTCGTAATTGCCGTGCCAGCAGTCCTCGACCCATTCCCAGACGTTCCCGTGCACGTCGTGCAGTCCCCATCGGTTCGGCTTGCGGCTCCCCGCGCTGGCCGGCTCGGCGATTCGGTCGCCGTAGTTGGCGTAGTGCCGAAGCCTGCCCGCGTCGTCGCCGAAGTGATACTTGGTTGTGCTCCCCGCGCGCGCCGCGTATTCCCATTCGGCCTCGGTCGGCAGGCGGTAACGCTTGCCTGTGCGGTTGTTCAACCAGTTTATGTAGGCTTGGGCGTCGTCCCAGCTGACCGAGGCGACGGGGTAATCGCCGCCTTTGGATTCGTAGCGCCAATCATCCCCCGCGTCGTAACCGGTCTCGGCAACGAACGCCGCGAACTGGAATTCCATCACTTCATACTTGCCCACGGAAAAGGACTCGACGTGAACGGTATGAGCGGGCGCTTCATCGCTGTCGCCGATGCCTTGAGCGTCGCCCATGCGAAAGCTGCCCGCAGGCAGAGTCACCATCTCGTGGTCGGTCGCCGGGTCATACGACTGCACCGCGTCGGAATCGCCGGGCGGAAAGGCATCCTCGTTCGGTCGCGGCGCATCTGCACCGTCCGACGAAGCCGTGACAGCCTCCAAGGCTTTCGTATCCTGCCGCATCCTGCCTGGACTGTCGGACGACATGGTCGCCTCGCTCGATTGCGACGCATCTGCACCGTCCGACGGCGCCACGCCGGTCTCTGGTGACGCCTGTGCCCCCGAATCATCGGAAGAAGTCATGCCGGCTTCCGGGGAAGCCTCGCTCGGCGGAGTTGCATCGGTCTTTGCGGGCTCCTCCTGCTGCGACGGAGCACTTGGCTCCTTGACCGAAACCGTCCCGGTCTCATGAGTGCCCCCATTCATGACGACGTCGCCGTATTCCGAAACGAACAGATACACACCCGCACCGATGACCAGTAACACCAGCAATGCTATCAACGCTTTCTCGCCCACCGAAAACCCTGCCGGGGAACCAAGGGGTTTGGCCCCTTTCCTGCCTTTGCCTGTCTGACTTTCTGCCACGCCTTGTGTACGCTCCTCATTAATCCGCCATTATACATTCATAAGATATATGTTCGAGTTGTGCGCAAAGAAGCGAAACACGCCTCAATATCTCCCGCCCAGCAGGTAACCGGCGCAACCGCCGCGTCAAGACGTTTCCCACAATCTGCGAACCGGCACCGCGTAAAGTTTGTCGCCGAAACCGGCGCTGGTTTCGCCGTCGTAGAGCACAACGCCGCCGGCAAAACGTTCGCCCGCGGCCTTTGCCAGCTTGCGCAGGCCACGGAAGTCCGCCCCGGTCACCGTCGCCGTCGCCTTGACCTCGACGCCTGCAACCAAACCCGCGTCGCGCTCAATGACAATATCCACTTCGACGCCGTCCTTGTCACGGAAATGAAAGAACGTCATCCGTGCATCATGCCAACTTGCTTGACGGCGCAGCTCTTGGAATACGAACGTCTCGAGCAACCGCCCGAACAAAGAGCGGTCAACCGCGAGTGCGGATGCGTTCACCCCGAGCAACGCCGAAGCGAGACCGGAGTCGCCGACGTGCAGCTTCGGCGTCTTGACTAAGCGGCTTAGGCGGTTGCTGTGCCACGGCGGCAATCGTTCGAGCAGGAACACCCGCTCGAGCAACGACGTGTAATTGCGGATTGTCGGGCGGCTGATTTGAAACGGCGCAGCCAAACTGCTTGCATTGAACAAGCTCGCCGTTTGCGCCGCCGCAACCGCCAACAACCGTGACAACGCATCCGGCGCATCGAGACGCGCCAGGTCACGTACGTCGCGCTGAACCAACGCATCGAGATAATCGTTGTACCAACTGGCGCGCCGGGGACCTGCGGGACGTTTCAATGCCGGCGGATACCCGCCGGCGGTGACACGCTCGACCAACTGCGCACCCAGCCGTTCGCTACGCCTGAATTTGAACCGGTTTTCAAACAAAGCATCCAGAAAGAACGCGTCCCGGCGTTCCAATTCACACTGAGCCAACGGGTGAAGCCGCAACGTCTGTAGCCGACCTGCCAGTGAGTCCGAAAGCTTCGCCGCAAGCAATACATGAGTCGAACCCATCAGCAGGAAACGACCCGGCACGCGCTTGCGGTCAATCTCCATCTTTAACGCAGAGAAGAGAGAGGGCACCAGCTGCACCTCATCCAAGATGACGTGCTCCGGCAGGTCGGCGACAAATTCCACCGGGGCCGCTTCGGCGGCGGCGCGTGCAATATCGTCGTCGAAACTGACGTACTCATATTCCGGCAACCGTCTCCGGGACGAACTGATTTCCTGACGGCCGAATGCCGGCGAATCCGGCCCGCACGCCATTCGGGCGAGCGTAGTCTTCCCGCATTGGCGCGGGCCGTGAATCAACACCGCCGGTGAGTCGGCCAATGCCTCGGCGAGGCGCGGCTCGATAAAGCGCAGATACAAGGAGGATTCGATCATCGGCTGATTGTAAGCTACCAACTCGGCTGATTGAAAGCTATTAGCTCGGCTGATTGAAAGTAGCAGGTGTTTGCCTTGTAAAGACTTACAGAAATATGTAGGAAAATAGTGGCTTTCTGCGTCTAATCATCAGCCTTCTCTCTGTCGGCTGATTGAAAGTTCATGCCTCGGCCAATTGAAAGGCGCTGTCGCTGGCAGCGAGTTGGTGGACGCTTATCCTTTTCCTGAATCCGTCCAAAGTGTCGCCGCTTTGGCCGTCAACCGATACTTCTGAAGCCGGCTTGCAGGCTTGCCCGGCACCGTATAGGCGATAAAGCCCGCCTTCAGCAGACCACGGATGGTCTTGTTCAGTTGACCCGATACGGTTTTATGCCCTAAACCCCTTGAAATCTCCGATTTCGCCAAAGGACCAGAACGAAGAAGTAAAAGAACCCGCCGCCTGAGCTCTTCTGGCCGTGACTCTGGCCGTGACTCTGGCCGTGACTCTGGCCGCGACTCTGGCCGTGACTCTGGCCGTGACTCTGGCCGCCGCGAGCATCAATCTCTCGGTCTATGCTCGCCATGACTCGCGGTGTCTCGGCTAAGGCGGCGCATATCCGGCGGTAATCGGGCTCGGCGACAAAAGGCGCTGGTGCCGAAACGTCGCAATTATAAAACTAGGCGGTTCAAGCATTCAGTCAATAAAGACAAGCGGCGCCATTCAGGGGGCAAGCGCACTACCGCATCCCACCCTATATGGTTTACAATCACGCTTTAACCTTGCCTTAAATACACACCTCCCCGCGCCATGCCCGCGCCGCGCAAAAGTTCCATAGACCGCAAGACCGCGGAGACACAGATTAGCGTTGACCTCGTGCTCGACGGCACCGGCCAGGGCACGCTCGACGTCGGCATCCCGTTTCTCGAGCACATGCTTGACCAGCTGAAAAAGCACGCCTGTCTCGACCTGACAATCAAAGCGACCGGCGACCTCGAGGTCGATGACCATCACACGGTCGAGGATCTCGGCATCACGCTCGGGCAAGCGTTCAGCCAGGCGCTCGGCGACAAGCGCGGCATCCACCGCTACGGTCACGCCTACGTGCCGCTCGACGAGGCGCTGTCGCGCACCGTGATCGATTTCTCGGGCCGTCCGGGGCTTGAATACCGCGTCGTCTATCCGCGCGCGCGCATCGGCGAGTTCGACGTGGACTTGATTCGCGAATTCTTCCAGGGCTTTGTCAACCACGCGCAGGCGACGTTGCATGTGGACAACCTGCAAGGCGTCAACAGCCACCACGTCGCCGAGACCGTCTTCAAGTCTTTCGCCCGCGCCGTCAGGATCGCGGTCGCGACCGACGAACGCATGGGGGATGCACTGCCCTCGACCAAAGACCTGCTCTGAGCGCGGAGGCTGAAGCGGCGGAATTCGGTTAAGGAGACGGTACGGCGCTCGTTATTTCCGAGACGGCGGCGGACAAGCGGCGGCGCGTTCAACGCCCCCCGCTGCTTGGCAAACCCTTACGGCATGGAACACATCGCAATCATTGACTACGGGATGAGCAACCTGCACTCGGTCCGCCGGGCGTTGGCGGCGGTCGCGCGGGACGACGCGCAGGTCAGTGTCGTCAGCGACCGCGCGGGCGTCGAGGCCGCCGACAAGGTCGTGTTCCCCGGTCAAGGCGCCGCACTCGACTGCATGAACGCGTTGAACGCGGGCGGCCTCGCCGACGTCGTGTTGCACGCGGCGAAAGAAAAGCCCTTCCTCGGTATCTGCATGGGGCTGCAGGTGCTGCTTGAACGCAGCGAGGAAGACGGCGGCACCGCCTGCCTCGGCTTGTTCGCGGGCGAGGTACGGCGTCTTTCGGGCGAACCGAAACCGGGGCGGAAAATCCCCCATATCGGCTGGAACCGGGTCAAGCAGCGCGCCCACCCGTTGTGGCAAGGCATCACCGACAACTCGCACTTCTACTTCGTGCACAGCTATTACACCGCGCCCACCGACCGGCGCCTTGTTGCAGGCACAACCGACTACGGCGATAATTTCACCTGCGCCGTCGCCGACGACCTGGTGTTCGCGGTTCAGTTCCACCCTGAAAAAAGCGCTTCCAACGGTTTGCGGTTGCTGCGCAACTTCGTGCTCTGGAAAGGCGAATCTCCGACATGATGATCATCCCCGCCATAGACCTGAAAGACGGCAAGTGCGTGCGTCTTCGCCAGGGCAAGATGGACCAGGAGACCGTCTTCTCCGACGACCCGGTCGCGACCGCTCAGCAGTGGGTTGACGCGGGCGCGCGGCGGCTGCACGTCGTTGACCTCGACGGCGCGGTCAGCGGCAAGCCGGTGCATTCGAAGATCATCGCCGAAATCACCCGAAGCTTTCCCGACCTGCCGGTGCAGGTGGGCGGCGGCGTGCGCGACGAGGACACCGTGCAGGCGTACCTCGACAGCGGCGTGCAGTTCGTCATCCTCGGCACACGCGCAATCACTCAACCGCATTTCGTCAAAGACCTGTGCTTGGAGTTCCCGGGCCACGTCATCGTCGGCCTCGACGTCAAGGAAGACCACTTGGCCACCGCCGGCTGGTCGAAGATATCGCACCATCAGGTAACCGACCTGGCGCAGCATTTCGAAACCGACGGCGTCGCCGCGATCATCTACACCGACATCAGCCGCGACGGCATGATGTCGGGGCTCGACGTCGAAGGCATCGTCAGTCTGGCGGGGGCGATTCACATACCGGTCATCGCCGCGGGCGGCGTGAGCAAGATCGAAGACATCGAGGAACTGTGCAAGACCGACGAGGAAGGCGTCATCGGCATCATCACCGGACGCGCGCTCTATGAAAAAACCCTCGACCTGAAGGAGGCGCAGGCGCTGGCCGACCGGCTGTCCGCCGCCGGCCCGGACCAAACACCCGCCGGCGCATGAGCCTCGCCAAGCGGATCATCCCCTGCCTCGACGTGGACGCAGGACGCGTCGTCAAAGGCGTCAAGTTCGTTGACATCAGGGACGCCGGCGACCCCGCCGAGGTCGCGGCGCGCTACGACCAGGAAAGCGCCGACGAAATCACGTTCCTCGACATCACCGCCAGCTCCGACGAACGGCGTACGATTATCGACGTCGTCGAGAAAGTCGCCTCCAAGGTGTTCATCCCGCTCAGCGTCGGCGGCGGCGTGCGCAGCGTCGAAGACGTTCGCGCGTTGCTGAACGCGGGCGCCGACAAGGTGGCGATCAACACCGCCGCGGTCGAGAATCCCGATTTGATCGAACGCGTCGCCGGCAAGGTCGGCTCGCAATGCGTGATCGTCGCGATCGACGCAAAGCGCAGCGGGGAAAAGAGCTGGGAGGTTTATACCCACGGCGGACGCACGCCGACCGGCATCGACGCGGTCGAATGGGCGCAGCGCACCGCGGACGCCGGCGCCGGCGAGATCCTGCTGACCAGCATGGACCGCGACGGCACCAAAGAAGGCTTCGACCTCGCATTGACGCGCGCGGTCAGCGAAACCGTGCCGGTGCCGGTCATCGCCTCAGGCGGCGTCGGCACGCTGGAACATCTGGCCGAAGGCGTTACCGAGGGCCTCGCCGACGCGGTGCTCGCCGCGAGCATCTTTCACTTTCAGGAATACACCATCCGCCAAGCCAAGGAGCACTTGCGCGAACGCGGCGTCGAAGTGCGCTTGTAGCCGCGCGACGGGACGCCGCATCCGCCGGGTTGTGCGTATAATGGCGGCGAGGCGGCGACGTAATGAACGACGTGCACATTCTTGAGCGAATAGACGCGGTTTTGAACGAGCGCAAATCGGCGCAGGCGGCGGATTCCTACGCCGCGTCGCTTTACCGCCGGGGCACGCCGGCGATCGTGGACAAGATCAGCGAGGAGGCCGCCGAGGTCGCCGCCGCGGGCAAAGACGAGAGCGACGAACGGCTCGCGTGCGAAGTCGCCGACCTGTGGTTTCACTGCCAAGTGCTGCTCGCGCACCGGAACGTCGGCGTCGGTGCGGTGTTCGCCGAGTTGGAAAGACGCTTCGGCAAGTCCGGTCTCGCCGAGAAAAAGGAAAGAGGCGGTTGAATCCCGCCGCCGGATTTCAACCGAACTCGTGAATTCAACCTAATGAGGAGACAGTCATGACTTGGGGCCCCCTGCAAATCCTGTTGATCCTCCTGATCGTCGTGTTGTTGTTCGGCACCAAAAAGTTACGCAATCTGGGCGCTGACCTCGGCAGTTCGATCAAGAGCTTCAAGAAATCCATGCAAGAAGGCGAGAGCAAGGACGCGCCTTCCGAAGACAAGCAGCAAACGGTCGCAGACAAAGACGACGTTCGCTGAGCGTCCGCGATGCCCACTTTCGGCTTCTGGGAACTGACGCTGATCATGTTCGTGGCGCTGCTGGTCGTCGGACCCGACCGGCTGCCGCGGCTTGCGGCGCAAGCCGGCCGCTGGGTCGGGCGAATCAAGCGTCTGGCGACGAACTTCAAGGAAGACGTGGCGCAGGAGCTGCATACCGAAGACCTTAAGAACACCATCGCCGCCCCGCAAGACGAATTCCAAAAGCTGGGACGTACGCTGAAACAAACCGGCTCGCAGGTCGAACGCGAAGTCCGCCGTCTCGACCCGCTGGTCAAAGCGATGGACGAGCAGATCGAGACCGGACGCTTCGAGCCCGACGACGACGAC
>CAZKLI010000042.1:0-7229 GCA_964553575.1 uncultured Chromatiales bacterium | reverse complement strand
AAAGACTTCGGGGCGCGACGGCGATGAACCTGCAAACACTAGATTTGGCGCAAGCGCCGACTCAAACGTTGACCCTTGCGTTGACCTGGGGGTTGCGTTGCCGGGACTACCGCGTCAGCGACGACTCGCACAACCTGCGTTTCAACACCGCCGCCCCAAGTTTCGCCTCGGATTTCGATTCGGGTTTCGCCCCAAATTTCAACGAGGTTTACGCCGAGCGTTTCCGCACGCGGCCTTGCCCGATGGCGGACGATCGCGCACGCACATATTTAACGTGGGGGAGCGCGGGTTTCCTGCATTGCACGTTCGAGGAGCCGCTCGAAGTGTTGAGGAAAGACTTCGGGGCGCGACGGCGATGAATCTGCACACACTCGATTTGGCGCAAGCGCCGACCGGCGCACAGCCCCAAGCGCCGACCCAGACACCGACCGAGGCGACGCTGGCTCTTCCTTCTCAGGCGGTGGACCCGTCTCAGGCGCCCGCCCAGATGCCGGCCCAGATGCCGACTCAGATGCCCGCGGCCGACCCGGCGGCGTTGCTCGAGATGCTGCGCGACATCCATCTGCCGGCGGCGGTGGCGTGGTGGCCGCCTGCGCCCGGCTGGTGGGTGCTGCTCGCCGTCGCGCTGCTTGTGCTTCTGGGATGGCGTTTCCGCTGGCATGAGAAGTGGCGTCGTTTTCGGCATCCGCCGCACGAGCCCGCGGTCGAGTCACGCGCCGTGGCGCTCAGGGAAATCGAACGGGCGCGTTCGGCTTTCATCGCCAGCGGCGACTTCCACGCGCTCGCCGCCGCGTTGTCGGTGCTGCTGCGCCGCGTCTCGTTGCAATTCGCTCCCCGCGACGAAGTCGCCGCATTGACCGGCGAGTCTTGGCTCGCGTGGCTCGACGCGCAAGCGCAAGGCGAGGGTTTCTCTTCAGGTCCCGGTCGCGCACTCGCCGACGCGCCTTATCGTGCCGGCGCCGCCGCGGTGGACGGCGAAGCGTTGCTCGGCTTGTGCGAGAAGTGGGTTCAGGCGATGTTTCGCCGGAGCGAGACGTGATTCATTTCGAGTGGTGGTGGGCGTTTGCGCTTTTGCCGGCGCCGTTGTTCGCACGCTTCTTGACCAAGCCCGCGAAAGCGGTCGAGCAGGCGGCGTTGCGGGTGCCGTTCGTCACCGATTTCGAGCAATCCCTGGGACGCCGGCGGGGTATTTTCACCAGAAGACTGCTGCTGTGGCTCGCGGTGCTCGCGTGGCTGGCGTTGATTACCGCCGCGGCTCGTCCGCAGTGGCTCGGCGAGTTCACCCAGTTGCCGATCAGCGGGCGCGACCTGATGCTCGCGATCGACGTTTCGGGCAGCATGGAACAGAAAGATTTCATCATGGACCGGCGCAGGGTCGACCGTCTCACCGCGGCCAAAGCGGTTGCGAGCGACTTCATCAAACGGCGTGAGGGCGACCGCATCGGCCTGATCGTGTTCGGCGAATACCCGTATCTGCAGATGCCCTTGAGCTTCGACTTGGAATCGGTGCGCGAAATGCTGGCCGACACTTTCATCGGCTTGGCCGAGGAGAAAAGGACGGCGATCGGCGACGCTATCGGTCTTGCGCTCAAGCGTCTGCGCCGCTACGAGCAGAGCAACCGGGTCATGATCCTGCTGACCGACGGCGCGAGCAACGCCGGCAGTCTCGACCCCGAGACCGCGGCGACGCTGGCCGCCGAGGAGGGCATGAAGATCTACACAATCGGGGTCGGCGCCGACCGTGCGACCGCGATGAGGATGGGTCTGTTCGGCGCCGCCGCCGACCTCGACGAGAAGACGTTGCGGGCGGTCGCAAAAAAAACCGGCGGGCGCTATTTTCGCGCCAAGGACACGAACGAGCTGAGGAAGATTTACGCGCTGCTGGATCAGCTCGAAGTCATCGAGCGCGACCCTGAGATGTTTCAGACGCGCACCGCGCTGTACCCGTGGCCGCTGTCGGCGGCTTTGCTGATTGCGGTGTTGCTGCTGCTGTTGCGTTCCGGGCGGTTGTTTTCGCCGTGAACGTCCTGAACGCCCTCGACGCCTTGTATTTCGTCCGCCCGTGGTGGTTCGCCGCGCTGATTCCGCTCGCCGGCCTGTTGTGGCTGCTGCTGCGCGGGCGGTTTTCCAGCGGGAGTTGGGAAGCCGTGTGCGACGCGCACCTGCTGCCGTCGATGTTGCTCGGGCGCATGATGCACGTTGGGCGGCGAAGTTTTCTCTGGTTGACGGGCCTTGCCGGGGTGCTCGCGATTACCGCGCTCGCCGGCCCCGCGTGGGAACGTCTGCCGCAGCCGGTGATGCGTGACGACTCGGCGTTGGTGGTGGTGTTCGACTTGTCGCTTTCGATGAGCGCGGTGGACATCAAGCCGAACCGCCTGGTTCGCGCACGCTACAAGATCAGCGACCTGATCGGAAAAGACGCCCACGGACAGACCGGTCTGGTCGTCTATGCCCGCGACGCTTTCACCGTCGTGCCCGTCACCGACGACTCGGCGGCCATCGAGCTGTATCTGCGGTCTCTCGATACTCGGCTGATGCCGCGGCAAGGCAGTCGCGCCGACCTCGGTTTGCAGGAGGCCGGCGCCCTGCTGCAGAAGGTTGACTCCGAACTCGGCGACGTGCTGCTGGTGAGCGATTACGCCGACGCGCGCGCCGTCGGTCAGGCGCGGCAGTTGCACGACAAAGGTTACAAGGTGTCGGTGCTCGGCGTCGGCACCGAAAGCGGCGGGCCGGTTTCCCTGCCTTCCGGGGATTTCCTGAGTCACCAGGGCGAGGTGGTGATTCCGCGCCTTGAGGAAAGCCTTTTGCGCGAGGTTGCGCAGGCGGGCGGCGGCGCCTACGTCCATTTCGACCCGTTCACCGACAGCGACGTCGAAGTGCTTAACAACGGGTTCGAGGTTCACGTGACAACCGCGCAAAGCAAGCGTGAGAGCGAAGTGACCGCCGATACCTGGCGCGAAGAAGGCCCGTGGCTGATCTTGTTGATGCTGCCGATTGCGGCCTTAGGCTTCAGGCGCGGCTTGCTTGGGGTCGTCCTTGCGGTCGTCGCGTGCGCGTTGCTTGTGCAGCCCCGGCCGGCTTATGCGCTGAGCTGGGCGGATTTGTGGCTGCGCCCCGACCAGCAAGGCGCACGCGCACTCGAAAAGGACGACGCCGAACGCGCCGCCGAATTGTTCGAGGACGACAAGTGGAAAGCGGCGGCGCAATACCGCAGCGGCGATTACGCCGGGGCGGTCGAGACGTTGAAGACGCTCGACGGGGCGGTTGTCTCTTACAATAAAGGCAACGCGCTGGCCGGCGAGGGAAAGCTCAAGGAAGCGATGGAAGCGTACCGCGACGCACTCGAAATCAACCCGGCGATGGATGATGCGGTGTATAACATGGGGGTAGTCAAGCAGCTCCTGCAGATGATGCAGCAACAGCAGATGCAGAAAGGTGAAGAGGGCGAGGAAGGTGAGGAAGGTGAGCAACAGCAGGCGCAAGGGGCGAAGCAAGACCAGGAGGGCGACGACGAGTCGCAGCAGGATTCGCCTTCCCCCGACGATTCCAACGAAGGCGACGAAAACGAGCGTGATGAGAACGAGGGAGACGAGAGCGATGAAAATGAAGGCGACGAGAACGAGGGCGACGAAAGCGACCAACAAGAGGAGGAGGACGTGGCCGGAGAGGAAAACGGCGACGGCGAGGAAAGTCAAGCGTCGAGCTCGCCGCTTGAGACGATGACCGAAAGAGACCAAGCGGTCGAGCAATGGCTGAGAGGCGTGCCCGACGATCCCGGGCGCTTGCTCAAGCGTAAGCTGCGCCACTTAAGCCGCACCAAGAAAAGAGACAAATCCGCACAAGGGGACAAGCCATGGTGACGCGCGGCTTTGTTCCTGCGTTGTGCGCGGCGTCGGCATCGGTGTCGTTGAGCTTGATTGCGGCGGTCATCGTGACCGCGACGGTCGCCATGCCGCCGGCGCTTTTGGCCGCCGACCAGAACGCGCCCGCAAGCGGCGAAGTCAGGGTCGCTGTCGATCGCAACGTGGTTCGGCAAAATCAGCGGTTCGGCGTCAAGTTCATCGCCGATACTGCCGCCGCGTCCGACCCCGATTGGAAGCCTTTGAACAAGGACTTTCACGTCGAGGTCGGCGGAAAGCAGCTCAGGAAAAAGATTGTCAACGGCGTCGAGCGCACGACCCAGGAATGGGGCGTTCATCTGCGGCCGAAACGCGCGGGCAAATTGAAGATACCGCCGCTTCAGTTCGGCGCCTTGCGCAGCCGCGAGGTCGCGGTCAACGTGAAGCCGGCGCCGAAACCCGCCAAGCCCAAGAAGCAGGCTCAAAAGAAACGCGAGGACTTCTTCATCGAGGTCAGCGCACAGCCCAACAACCCTTACGTGCAGGCGCAAGTGCTGTTCACTTTGAAGGTGTTCATGCTGCACAGCCTGCGCGGTTCGGTGTCGCCGCCGCAAAGCAGCAACAAGGCGCTGGTTGAAGCCTTGGGGGACGCACGCAACTACCGCGCCAAACGCGACGGCAGAAACTACAACGTCTATGAGGGGCAGTACTTGATTTATCCGCAAACCAGCGGCGACGTGAAGATTCAGCCGATCAGCCTGGACGGTCATTACGTCAGGGGAGGCAGGCGCCAGAGGGTGAGGAAGAAGTCGCAGGTGCTGACCTTGAAAGTTCGCCCGATACCCGCGTCGTTTCCCGGCAAGTTCTGGGTGCCCGCCGAAAAGTTCACGATCAAGGAAGATTGGTCGGGCGACTTGGCGTCTTGGCGCGCGGGAGAGCCGCTGACGCGGACGTTGAATCTTGAGGCCAAAGGGCTGCTGGCGAAACAAGTGCCCGAAATAGATTTGTCGGAAGTCGGCGGCTTCAGGGTCTATACCGAACAGGCTGATTTCAAGAACCAGCGCAAAGGCAAGACCATCATCGGCAAGCGCCAGCAGGCGGTGGTGATGATTCCCGCACAGGCCGGTGCTTACAAGCTGCCGAACGTCCGCGTGCCGTGGTGGAATACGCGCGACGACCGTCTTGAGTTCGCCGAGCTGCCGGCCAAGGAAATCATGGTTGACGAGGCCGCTTTCGGCATGTTGATGATGGAAGAGCCGTCGTCCACCGTCGTAGCCGACGTGACCGAAACGAACCGCTCGACGTTCGGCGCCGCGATTCAGGTGCGCAACCCGTGGTTTTGGGTCAGCGCCGCCTTGCTGACCGGCTGGCTGGCGAATTTGGCGTTGACGTCGCACGGCAAGGGGTTGTACCGACGGTTCAAGGCCACCCGAAGACGCCGCCTGACGATGAAGAAATTGCTGGCTGACATCAGGCGGGCGGCCAGCGATCAGGACGCGGCGGCGACCAAAGACCTGCTGATGCAGTGGGGGAGGATGACTTGGCCCGCCGACCCGCCGACTTCGGTCAAGCAGATTGCGGCGCGCTTCGGCGGCCTCATGGTCCAGCAGGTCGAGCAGATGGAGGCCGTGCTGTACGGGCGCAACGCCGAATGGAAAGGAAGTCTTTTGTGGGACGCTTTCTCTTCACAAGAGCTCAAGGAAGAGTACAAGCCGCAACCCTCCGACGACTTGCAGCCTTTGCATAAGTTGTAGCAGCCGGGTCAGGCCGATGCGGCGCCCGTGCCGGTTACGACGTTTCCGTGCCTTCGCTCAGGATTTCGAGACAGCGGCGGTAAGCGAACCGCTGATGGCGGGGTTTGCCGGTCAGCTCGCGGGCGACGCCGAGCTCAACGAGCAGTTTCATTCCCGCCGCCGCGCCCGGGTAGGACAGCTTGGTCTGCTTGCAGACCTGGGGGATCGACAGAAGCGGTCGCGCCTGAAGCACCTGGTGCACGCGCAAGGCGGCGCCGGCGCGGCGTCCTTGCGACTCGATTCGCTTTTTGTCCGCCTCGAACGTTTCCCGCAAGTCCCGCGCCGTCGAGACCGCGTTTTCAGACGTTGTCCTCACGCCCTCGAAAAAGAAAGCGAGCCACTCTTCCCAGTCTCCTGTCTGACGCACGTGGTCGAGCAGCCGATAATAAGTCGAGCGGTGTTGTTTCAAGTACAGGCTGAGATACAGCATCGGCTTGTGCAGCAGTCCGGCGTGGCAGAACAGGAACGTGATCAGCAGCCGCCCGACGCGCCCGTTGCCGTCGAGAAAAGGATGGATGGTTTCAAACTGCACGTGCGCGAGGGCGGCTCGCATCAACACCGGCAAACCGTCGTCTTCGTTGTGCAGGAAGCGTTCCAGCGCCGCCATGCAGTCGGGAACTTCGAGGTGTGGCGGCGGAACGAACACCGCGTTGCCCGGGCGTGAACCGCCGATCCAGTTTTGGGAGCGGCGAAATTCACCGGGGTCTTTTTTGGCGCCCCGTCCGCGTGAGAGCAAGACTCCGTGGATTTCCCGGATCAGCCGGTTCGACAACGGAAAGTCTTCGCGCAGACGTTTCAGTCCGTGCTCAAGGGCGCTGACGTAGTTGACGGTCTCGATTGCATCGTTTATCGGTGTGGCCGGAGGCTCCTCACCCGATTCAAACAACAGCAGATCGGAAAGGGACGACTGCGTTCCTTCGATCTGTGAAGAAAGCACCGCCTCTTTGCGGATGTAACTGTAGAAAAAGACGTCTGAGTCGGGCAGCAAGGAAGAGATGCTGTCGAGACGGCCCAACGCGAGCACCGCCGTTTCGAAAGACCGTTGCAAAGTGCCTTCGAGCATCACCGGCGGCGTCGGAGGCAACGGCGACGGGATGAAAGCGCGTACCCGCTCACCGCCGACCGACGTAGTCTTATAGCGTCCCTGGTTTTTTCGGCGCATGGGGTCTCCCCTTATGATGTTGCTTCTGGCGAGTAGTTATTAAGAATTATTACCTAAGTATTAATAGCTAGCCCGGTTATTAAGCAGTGCTTATTAGCGGGTCTTATTAATAAGAATTAAGAGGTAAATCTTAATAATTAACCCGGTTGTTAAGCAACGCTTATTAACGGCTCTTGTTAATAAGAGTTAGCAAGTAAATCTTATCAGATAGCTGGCTTGTAGCTCAACTGACTGATTTCAAGTGGCTTTCACCGAGTAAGCCGAATATCGCTTATTCAAGGAACGCTTAACAAGCGGGAGATTTGATAATAATTAGGCTTTAACTATTATTACGGCTGCTGAAGAGACGTGAAGTGGTTGCTTTCCTGCGCCGAGACAAAAAACCGGGGTCGCAACTAGGCAACGTCGCCGGCCCTGACGTATTCGCCTAAGCGC
>CAZKLI010000041.1:0-15165 GCA_964553575.1 uncultured Chromatiales bacterium | reverse complement strand
GCATACACACCGGCGACTCGATTACCGTGGCGCCGGCGCTGACGCTGACCGACAAGGAATACCAGCGCATGCGCGACGCCTCGATCGCGGTGCTGCGCCGCATCGGCGTTGACACCGGCGGCTCGAACGTGCAGTTCGCGGTCAACCCGGAGGACGGGCGGCTGATTATTATCGAGATGAATCCGCGGGTGTCGCGTTCTTCGGCGCTGGCGTCGAAGGCGACCGGGTTTCCGATCGCGAGGGTCGCGGCCAAGCTTGCGGTCGGCTACACCCTGGACGAGCTCAAGAACGAGATTACCCGGGGTGCGACGCCGGCGTCGTTCGAGCCGACGATCGATTACGTGGTTACCAAGATACCGCGCTTCACTTTCGAGAAGTTTCCGCAGGCGCGCGACCGGCTCGGTACCCAGATGCAGTCGGTCGGTGAAGTGATGGCGATCGGGCGCACGTTCAAGGAGTCGTTGCAAAAGGCTTTGCGCGGTCTTGAGATCGGCGTCGATGGGCTGACGCCCCGAGTTGACGTCGGAGGCGATGCCGACGACCCGCAAGCCGGGGAGAAGATCCGCGACGCGATCGTCAACGCGCGCTCCGAACGCCTGTGGTACATCGCCGACGGCTTCCGCCTCGGCTGGACGATGAGTGATTTGCACCGCCTGAGCGACGTTGACCCGTGGTTTCTCTCGCAGATCGAGCAGCTGGTCAGGATGGAGGAACGCATCAAGGGCGGCGAGCTCGAGGACTTCAGCGAGGTGCAGTGGCGCGAGTTCAAGACCTGCGGCTTTTCCGATTCGCGGATCGCCGCGCTGCTCGGCGTTGACGAGGCTCAGGTCGCCGCGCGCCGGCGCGCAATGGGGGTGCGTCCGGTCTATAAGCGGGTTGACACCTGCGCCGCCGAGTTCGGCACCGACACCGCGTACCTTTATTCCTGCTACGACGAAGAATGTGAAGCCGCACCGAGCGGGCGCAAGAAGATCATGGTGCTCGGCGGCGGGCCGAACCGCATCGGGCAAGGCATCGAGTTTGACTACTGCTGCGTGCACGCCGCGCTCGCGTTGCGCGAAGCGGGGTACGAAACCATCATGGTCAACTGCAACCCCGAAACGGTCTCGACCGACTACGACACGTCCGACCGCCTGTATTTCGAACCGCTGTCGTTCGAGGACGTGATGGAAGTCGTGCTCACCGAGAAGCCAGACGGCGTGGTCGTGCAATACGGCGGGCAGACCCCGTTGAAGCTCGCGCGGCGCCTTGAGGCCGAAGGCGTCGCCATCATCGGCACGCCGCCCGACTCGATAGACCTCGCCGAAGACCGCGAACGTTTCCAGCGCTTGATCGCCGAGCTCGGCCTCAGGCAGCCGAGAAACGCCGTCGCTTTTACGGTCGAGGCGGCGCTCGCCGAAGCCGAGTCGATCGGCTACCCGCTGGTCGTGCGCCCGTCTTACGTGCTCGGCGGCAGGGCGATGGTGATCGTGCACGACCGGGCGGACCTCGAAGTCTATATGGACGAGGCGGTGCAGGTCACGCGCGACGCGCCGGTGCTGCTCGATCACTTCCTGAGCGACGCGGTCGAGATTGACGTTGACGCCGTCTGCGACGGCAAGCAAGTGCTGATCGGCGGAATCATGCAGCACATCGAGCAAGCCGGCATCCATTCGGGCGACTCGGCGTGTTCCTTGCCGCCGCACGATCTCGACGCCGACGTGCAGCGGGAAATCGTGCGCCAGACCGGCGAGCTGGCGTTCGCGCTCGGCGTCGTCGGGCTGATGAACGTGCAGTTCGCAGTCAAGGACGGGCAGGTCTATGTGCTCGAAGTCAATCCGCGCGCGTCGCGCACCGCGCCGTTCGTTTCCAAGGCGGTCGGCCTGCCGCTCGCGAAGATTGCGGTGCTGTGCATGATAGGACGCTCGCTGACCGATCAAGGCTTGAAGGCGCCCGGCGTCGCGTCTCCGGGCGGGGGCTTCTTTGCGGTCAAGGAAGCGGTCTTTCCGTTCATCAAATTTGCCGGCGTCGACCCCATGCTCGGCCCCGAGATGAAGTCCACCGGCGAGGTCATGGGCGTCGGGCGCAGCTTCGGTGAAGCGTTCGGCAAAGCTCAAATCGCTGCAGGTGGGGCCGCAAGCGGGGCCGCGGGCGGTGCGTTACCGAACGGCGGAGCGGCGTTGCTCAGCGTGCGCGACGCCGACAAGGACGCCTGCATTGACGTCGCCCGCGCGCTGCAGGACTTGGGCTTTGAGCTCTTCGCCACTTCGGGAACCGCCGAGGCGCTGCGCACCGCCGGTATCGCGTGCACGTCGATATACAAGGTCATAGACGGCAAGCGTCCGCACGTCGTCGACAAGATCAAGGACGGCGCGCTCGATCTCGTAATCAACACCACCGAAGGCAAGCAGGCGATCGCGGACTCGGCGACGATCCGTTCCGAGGCGGTGCAGAAGAAGGTCTGCTATACGACGACCGTCGCCGGCGCTTGCGCGATCATCGCCGCCCTACGTTGCGGCGAGAGCGCGGTTTATAGTCTCAAGGACCTCCACGCCGAAGCCTGCGTCAACAGCCCGGGCGTTTATCTGGGCGCGGGTCTCGACAATCCGGCGTCCGACGCCGTGCTCGGCGCGGAAACCGATCTGGGAATTTGAACCGTATCTTTGCTATAACGACGCTTATGCGAACCGCCGGACAACGTTACTTGCAGAGGGGTGAGTGATGGACAGAGTGTTGATGACCGTCGTCGGTGCGGAACAACTGCGCGCCGAGCTCGAGAAACTGAAGAACAAGGAACGCCCGCGCGTGGTGCAGGCGATCGCAGAGGCGCGGGCGCACGGCGACCTCAAGGAGAACGCCGAGTACCACGCCGCGCGCGAGCAGCAAGGGTTCATCGAAGGACGGATCATGGAGATCGAGAGCAAGCTTTCGCTCGCCGAAATCATCGACGTTACCAAGGTCAACGCCGGCGGCAAGGTCGTGTTCGGCGCGACCGTCAAGCTGTTCGACGAAGAGTCGGAGACCGAGATGAGCTGCCGCATCGTCGGCGAGGATGAAGCCGACGTCTCGGCGGGGTTGTTTTTTCACGCCTCGCCGATCGCCCGTGCGATCATCGGCAAGAGCGTCGGCGACGTCGCCGTCGTCGAGACGCCGAACGGCAAGCGCCGCTACGAGATTCTTCTGGTCGAGTACGTTTGAGGCGGCGCACGCCGTCCTAGAACAGGAACCTGAGGCCGAGCGTTCCTATCACGGCTTCGTAGTCTTCGCCGTTGCGCTTGGCGATCGAGGACGTCTCCCCGAACTTGCGTTCGTATTTCACTTCAACGTAAGGAGCAAAGCCGCGCGTGAACTCGTAGCGCGTCTGCACGCCGAACTCGGCGTCTGCAAGTCCCGCGCCGACGCCGAGCTCCGGCACGTCCTGCATGAAGAAATTGGCTTCAAGATAAGGCTGAGCAATCAGCCTCTGCGTGAACAGGAGATCGTGTTCGTATCTTAATCTGGCGCTGACGTCGTCGTCCTCGCTCAAGAACACGTGCACTTCGGCTTCGAAGAAGTACGGGGCAAGTCCCTCAAAGCCGGCGACGAGGTGGGTCAGTGAGCGGGGTCGTGAATCGTGCCGCAGGCCAATCTGGAAATCCCAGAAAGTGGCGACGTTGCGGCTGTACATCGCCCAAAATTCCGCCTGCTCCGTCTCGTGGCCGGCGCGTTCGCCCTCGGACTTCAGCCAAAGCTTGTTTTCGTCGGTTCCAATCCAACCGTCGAAGTCCCAGTCCGTGACGTCTTTGCCGTCGTCGCTCGACCCGATGCCCGCCTCCAAATGCAGGGCGTGATAGACGGCGTTTCCATGCGTCTCGCTTGCGTCAACGGTGGCGGGCGGGAGGCAAATCAGCAAAGCCGCGAGGAATATGCTTTCAGCGTGTTTGATGTCGCGCTCCCGAGTGTGCGCTGTGTTCGCTGTGCGCGCTCGGCATGGGGCGGGGCGGATGGCTCAGCTCGTCGTGACCGGTGACTTCTGATGAATGCGATTTCATCGGCGCTTTGTCCGGATCAAGTTTGGCGACGACGACCTTGTTCATCATGCCGGCCATCATGTGATACAGGAGGTGGCAGTGAAAAGCCCATTCGCCCGGTTCATCCGCCGTGAGCAGCGCCGAATAGGTATCGCCCGGCGCGACGATCACGACGTGCTTGTTCGGCAGCTTGGCCGCGGGCTGGCCGTTCTCCAGTTGGACGAACATGCCATGCAAGTGCATCGGGTGCGCCATCATCGTGTCGTTGATGAACGTCAGGCGGACACGCTCGCCGTATTCGAGCTCGATCGGGTCGGCGTCTTCGAACTTGGCGCCGTTCAGCGTCCAGATGTAACGTTCCATATTGCCGCCGAGGCGAACCGTAATCTCACGCCCCGGGCTGCGTTGGTCTTTCTGTACTCCGTAGTAACGCAGGTCTTTGTAGGCCAGCGCCTTGTGTCCCTGCGGTGTGTCCGCGTTCGCCCAACCGCTGCCCGGAACGCCGGTGTTGAAATCCTCAACCGGCGGCTTTGACAGACTGTGCATTGCGTCCGCCGAATCGGACGAATGGTCTGCATGAGGCGAATGGTCTGCATGAGGCGAATGGTCTGCGTGGGGCGAATGGTCTGTATGGGACGAATGGTCTGTATGGGACGAATGGTCTGCATGAGGTGAATGGTCTGTGTGAGGCGAATGGTCTGCGTGGGGCGAATGGTCTGTGTGAGGCGAATGGTCTGTGTGAGCTGAATGGTCTGCATCAGGCGTATGTTCCGTGGCGCCGTCGGCGTGACCGCCGTGCTCGATTCCGGTCGCATGGTGAGCCATTCCCATGTCCGCCATCGTCAGCAGTGTGCGCTTGCGGTGCGCAGGCGCGTCTCCGCGCATGTTCTCGCGAGGCGCCAGCGTGGCAAGGGCGAACCCGGTGCGGTCGATTGGCTCAGCGACGATCGTGTAGGCTTTCTCCTGCGTCGGCTGGACAACAACGTCGTAGGTTTCGGAGACGCCGAACCGGAATTCATCGACGGTCACCGGCTCGACCGGCTGACCGTCGGCGGATACGACCGTCATCCTGAGCCCCGGGATGCTCACGTCGAAGAAAGACATGGCCGAGGCGTTGATGAAGCGGAGCCTTATCCGTTCGCCGGGCTTGAATAATCCCGTCCAGTTCTGCTCGGGGGTCTTGCCGTTGACCAAGAAAGTGTAGTTGCCGACGTCCGCCAAGTCGGTCGGCAGCATCCGCATTTCTCCCCACGCCGTGGTGTTTCGCCACGCCTTGCTGAAGCCTTGTTCCTTGACGTCGTTGAAGAAGTCGCCGACGGTGCGCCGGGTGTAGATGTAGTACTCGGAGGATTTCTTGAGATTCCGCATGATGGTGCGGCCGTCGTCTTCGTGAAAGTCCGAGAGCAGCACCACGTAGTCACGTTCGGCCTTGACACGGTCTTCGCCTTTGGGATGGATGATGATTGACCCGTAATGCCCGTCCTGCTCCTGAATCGCGGAATGCGCGTGATACCAGTACGTCCCGTCTTGTCTGACGTTGAAGCGGTAGGTGAACGTCTCGTTCGGCTTGATTCCGGGAAAACCGTTGAACCCCGGCACCCCGTCCATTTCACCCGGCAGAATCAGCCCGTGCCAGTGGACGGACGTGTCCTCGTTCATCTTGTTGGTGACGTGAACGACGGCTTCGTCGCCGTCGGTGAATTCCAGCGTCGGCCCCGGGATCGCGCCGTTGATCGTGACGCGTTCGAGCGGCTTGCCCGTGATATTGACGGTTTCCCTGGCGATGACCAGGGTGTATTCCTGTGTCCCGGCGAAAACCGGGAAAGCCGAGAGGGTGGCCAAGCATGTTGCCAGTATCGTCAATGCACGTTTGAGCATGATTTGCCTCCCGCTTGTTCCGGTTTCACGCTTGATTATAAGGCAGGGATAGTCCATCGGAGGGGGTGAAGCTGAAGTTTGTAAAGGGTGTATAAACTGTTTGGCTCTTTCACGGTTTTCCCACGCTTCGCTGATTGCCCGGGCGATTATCGGCAAAAGCGTCGGCGTCACCGCCGTCGTCGAGACGCCGAACGGCAAACGCCGCTGCGGGATTTGTCTAGTCGAAGAGGTTTGAGGGGGCGGACCAGTCAGAGACAGAAGCTGAAATGCCCGTCGTGGTCGAGTTTCAAGGAGCCTCGGCTGATGACGACCATGCCTAAAAGGAGGTTGTATTTAATGAGTTCAAGGCTCTTTTTGTCATGCGACATGAGAGTAGATGCTTACGGGAACGTCGGTAATTTCTTGGACAGAATACATCCTGTCTTCATAAATCTCCCCTCCCGCTTTCCAAGCTGCTAGAAACGTCGGATATATCTTAACCACTTTTTTGTCTCGCATAAGCGCGAACTCGTGGCGGTGCTTCTTAAGCAGCTTAGGCAACTCTTTCTCGAACGCCTCGTAGTTTTCTTTGACCATCTTGTCTCTGTCTTTTTCGCTCATTTTGTTCCTCCTTTTTGAGTGACGGGTCGCATTCTACACGACCGGTTGGAATAAAACCGGCTTTGGCCCTGGTGCAGGCATGCGAGTGGTATGGTGCTGAACCCAGTATCAGCGGCGATATGACTATTCTTGCGTTTCACCTACAGTCGTCCGTGCAAAGAGGGTGGCAAAAGCGTCGACGACGTCGCCGAACGGCAAACGCCGCGACGAAATTCCTCTGGTCGAATACGTTTGAGGAGGGCAGCTGCGCTTGGTCAGAGACAGAAGCTGAAATGTCCGTCGGGGTCGAGTTTCAAGGAGCCTCGGCTGATGACGTCCATTCCTAAAATGACGTCGTGTTTGCCGTATTTTGCCGCGTAGAATTCGATTCCTTCAATAAGTTGGTACGAATACACTGTCTCTTCAGTAAATCCATTTTCTTTGTCCACTACATCAGTGAGCGGCAGAACAAGAGAGAACAAATACACTTCTAGAGACGCTGGTCCTGCTGCCGTAGTTACTATCTCTGATTTGGCAGATTTCAATCTGACTTCTTCGATTACTCTGGGGGAAATACAGCTTATAGTTGCACCTGTATCGATTAAAGCACCATAAGATAAGCCATGAGGCTGCGCCTTCTGATAAATCTTCCGGGATTTCTCAGGTTTTCCGATGTTGACGGGGACAATGAGCTCAAGGCTCTCTTCATCATAATGGCCTGAGAGGTACGACACGAGAGTAGATTCCTAAATCTCTAGGAACGTCAGTAATTTTTTGGATGGAATACATCTCGTCTTCATAAAGCTCTTGTCCCGCTTCCCAAGCTGCTAGCGTCGTCGGATATACCTTAACGATTTTTTTGTCTCGCATAAGCGCGTACTTATCGCGGTGCTTCTTAAGCAGCTTAGGCAATTCTTTCTCGAATGCCTTGCGGTTTTCTTCGATCATTTTGCTTCTGGCTTTTTTGCTCATTTTGCTCCTCCTCTTGAGTGATTATGGCCCATTTTACACGACTGCCAAAAATAAATCCGACTGTTTCAGCTCCGGTGCAGATATGCGTCGGCGTGGTGCTAAATCCTGTATCGGCGGCGACGTGGCTGCTTTCGTGTTGTATCTTTGCCGTCTGCATGAAAAGGAGCGGCAAGATTATAGACATTGCCTAGAATTCGGAATAGAGTGACTCAGCGCCTAATTTGACCCTGTGGAGAACATGGAATGAAAACCCGCGAATATGTGACTCAAGTTATAGACGGAGAAACTTTTAAGACGGCAAGCGATTTCAGGCCTGTGCGGCTCGCGAACGTGGATGCCCCGGAGCTGGGAAAGCGCGGAGCGAAGAGGCCGACTCGGGCTTTGGAAAAGCTGATTCTGAACAAATACGTAATCATAGACACCATTGAAACTGACCCCTACATACGTCGAGTGGCTAAAGTGAAAACAGAAGATGGGTCGGTGAACGCCGCTATGCGGAAAGTGCTGAAAAAATAGCAGCCGTAATCCAATCTCTGCCGCCTCCGAGCTCACGTAAGACGCAAGCGCATTTTCAACTCTACCCCTACGACGCCCGTATCCGCTTGAGGCGGTAAAGCGCTTCGAGTGTTTGCTTGGGCGTCATCTCGTCGGGTTCAACCTCGTCGAGGGCGTCGAGCGCGGGTGAAGCGGGCGGGGAAGGCGAGGCGGGCGGTGCTTCATCGCCTCCGGCGCTCTCGCCGGCGCTTGCGGCTTGGGTGCCTACGTCTTCGATGACCCCGCGTTCAGTGATTTTAGGAAAATTAACGTTATGTCTCTCATCTACGATGAAAAGAAGCAAGTATGTAACATCATGGTATTTGACTACCAGCGAGCAATTTTGGAAACGACATCAGTCTTAAAAGCATCAACAGATAGAGGGCGAAAGCATCCTGTTTTTCGTTTTTTGAATGCTGGAGGTGAATACATTTGTGAGATCCGTTATGGAGATGCGGCGGCAAATGCTCTACAACGAGGTCTTTGGACTCACACAAAAAATGCGCTTGGTTATTTTGACAGCATAACCAACGGATGGATCGATTATTCTCACAATTTAATATTGGTGAAGCTATTTTCGCATGCGCTTGTCTCATCTTCCACGGGGCACGATAAAGCTCTTAAGAATCTAAAAAAAGACATTGAAAGAATTAAGGGGGAGGGCTTAAAGTGAATATACCGGATATAGCGGTAGATTTATTCGGGAATCTTTCTCCGCCCATCGTCAAGACAGAAAGCATTAAGTACGCGGGATCAAAATTAAAATTGATTCCGTACATATTGGAAGCCGCTGCAGAGATTAATCCTAGAAGTGTTCTTGACGGATTTTCTGGCACGACTCGTGTGAGTCAAGCTTTCGCGCAATGTGGTTATGACGTTTCATGTTCGGATATATCCGTTTGGTCAAGCGTTCTAGGAACGTGTTACCTCAAAGGGCAACGGCCTGAAAATTACATGGACCTGATCGATTATCTTAATAATGTGCAGCCTATAAACGGTTGGTTCACGGATAATTATGGCGGGGAGGCCGATAATAAGGGGAAAACAAAGTTCCCGTGGCAAAAACACAACACCATGAAGCTAGATGGGATAAGAAAAGAAATAGAAAAACTAAATCTTCCGGACGTTGAGCGCGCAGTTGCCTTAACTTCCCTTATGATTGGGCTGGACAAAGTTGACAGTACACTCGGTCATTTTACCTCTTATCTAAAGGGATGGTCGTCCAGATCGTATAACTCTCTCACCCTACAAGTTCCCAAAATCATTCCATCTAAAGGGGACCATTTCGTCCTGTGTGGTGATATCTTTGACATAATCAAGAACCGAACGTTTGATTTTGCATATTTTGATCCACCCTATGGGTCAAACAACGAAAAAATGCCGCCATCAAGAGTTCGGTACGCTTCCTACTATCACTTATGGACGACAATATGCCTTAATGATACGCCGTCCGTATTCGGCGCCGCCCGCAGAAGGGAAGATTCACGTGACACAATAGCCGGCTCTATATTCGAAGAGTATAGGCAAGATGGTGATGGTGAATACATTGCGGTTAAAGCAATTAAAAAGCTACTGCGTGAGGTGAATGCTCATCACATTCTCCTGTCGTATAGCTCCGGCGGCAGAGCAACAGCAGAAGAATTGCGATCAGTGATTGATGAAGTAGGTCGTTTAGTGAGCGTTAGAGAAATAGACTACAAAAAGAACGTCATGGCAGGTATGCGGTGGACTAATGACTGGATTAGAGACGCGGAGGAAAAAAACTTAGAGTTCCTCTTTCATATAGAGAAACGGTAGATTGTAACCACTTCCAGCATGTATATGGCGTTGTCTGCGCGCCCTGTCCGGTTTCTTTTGACAGCGCATTTTCAACTCTACTCCTACGACGCACGTATCCGCTTGAGGCGGTAAAGCGCTTCGAGCGCTTGCTTGGGCGTCATCTCGTCGGGCTCCACCTCGTCGAGGGCGTTGAGCGCGGGTGAAGCGGGCGGGGAAGGTGAGTCGGGCGGTGCTTCATCGCTTCCGACGCTTCCGCCGGCGCTTGCGGCTTGGCGGCCGAGAGTCAGCGGCAGTTGCGGGACGCCGTCGGCTTGGCGTGATTCGAGCAGTTCGAGTTTCTCCTGCGCACGTGTGACGACCTCGGAAGGAATTCCCGCAAGACGCGCGACCTGAATTCCGAAGCTGCGGCTTGCGGCGCCTTCCTTGACTTGGTGCAGGAAGACGATCTTCTCCTTGTGTTCTATCGCGTCTATGTGGACGTTATGCACCATCGCCTGCTCGTCGGCGAGCGCGGTCAGCTCAAAGTAGTGCGTTGCGAACAAGGTGAACGAGCGGTTGACCGCGGCGAGCTGTGACGCGCAGGCCCAAGCGAGGCTGAGCCCGTCGAACGTGCTGGTGCCGCGTCCGATCTCGTCCATCAGGACAAGGCTGTTCTCGCCGGCGTTGTTCAGGATGTTCGCGGCTTCGGTCATCTCGACCATGAACGTCGAGCGCCCGGACGCGATGTCGTCGGACGCGCCGATGCGCGTGAAGATGCGGTCTATCGGGCCGATTACCGCTTTCTCCGCCGGCACGTAAGCGCCGACGTGGGCGAGCAGCACGATATGCGCGGCCTGACGCATGTAAGTTGATTTGCCGCCCATGTTCGGCCCGGTGACAATCAACATGCGCCGCTCGTCGTCGAGCACCAGGTCGTTGGGGACGAACTCGGCGTCGGGGATGCGTTCGACGACCGGGTGGCGGCCCGCGGTGATCCGGATGCCGGGCTTGTCGCTCAGTGTCGGGCGGTTGTAACGGTAGCGCTTGGCGCACAGTGCAAGCGTCGCGAGCACGTCGAGCATCGCCAGGGATTGGGCGCAGGTCAGCATCTGCGCCAGGTGCGGGCGCAGGTCTTCACCGAGCGCCTGGTAGAGCTGCTTCTCCTTGGCGAGCGCGCGTTCACGGGCGGTCAGCACTTTCTGCTCGTACTCCTTGAGCTCGGCGGTGGTGAAGCGTTCGGCGTTCTTGAGCGTCTGGGTGCGGCGGTAGTCTTCGGGGGTGTTTCGCGCCTGGGCTTTCGGTATCTCTATGTAGTAGCCGTGCACCCGGTTGTAGCCGACCTTGAGGTTGCTGGCGCGCGCGCGCGCGCGTTCACGCTGTTCCAGTTCGAGCAGGAAGCGGTCGGCGCCCTTGCTGATGGTGCGCAACTCGTCGAGTTCGGCGTCGTAGCCGTCCTTGATGACGCCGCCTTCCCGAATCGTCGCGGGCGGTGCGTCAATCACCGCGCGGTCGAGTTGTTCGACGATTTCGGGGAAAGGAACGATCTTCCCGTCGAGTGTGCGCGCGAGCTCGCAGCTGAGCGGCGTGAGCAGCGTCTTGATTTCGGGCACGAGCCGCAAGGTTTCGCGCAGGCCGACGAAGTCGCGCGGGCGGGCGTTGTCGAGCGCGAGCCGCGAGAGGATGCGTTCGACGTCGTTGCATCGTTTGAGCAGGTCGCGCAGGCTGCGCAGGTCGGCTTGCGTCAGCAGGTCGTCAAGCATCTCATGGCGCTGCTGCAGGACGCCGCGGTTGCGCAGCGGCTGGGCGAACCAGCGTCGCAGGCAACGCGCGCCCATCGCGGTCGCCGCGTGGTCGTGGATGCCGATCAGCGTGTTGCTTTCGTCGCCCGCCGGCCCCGTCATCGGGCGGTCTATCTCGAGGCAGCTGCGGCTGACCGCGTCGAGATACAGGTAGTCTTCGCTGTGCTCGACGGTCAGGGTCTTGAGGTGCGGCAGCAGCGACTTATGCGTCTCCTTGAGGTATTGCAGCAAAGCGCCCGCCGCGCAGACGCCGGCGGTCATCTCCTCGCAGCCGAAGCCGATTAGGTTCTGCACCTCCAACTGCTCGCACAGGAGCAGCCGGGAGGTCTTGAGGTCGAAGCTCCACGGCGGACGTTTCTGCACGCCGCGCGTCTCGAACGGCAGCGTTGCATCTTCCTGCATCAGGGTTTCGGCGGATTGCAGGCGATGAAGCTCGCTTTGCAAGGCCTCGCCGTTGTTTTCGATTTCCTTGACGACGAAGCGTCCGGTGCTGAGCTCGATCGAGGCGACGCCGGCGACGTCTCCGATGACGTGCAGCGCGGTCAGCAGGTTGTCGCGCGTCTTGTTGAGCAGGTCGTCCTCGACCAGGGTGCCCGGCGTCAGCACGCGCACGACCTTGCGCTCGACCGGGCCGCGAGAGGTCTTGGGGTCGCCGACCTGGTCGCAGATGACGACCGACTCGCCCATGTTCACCAGCTTGGCGAGGTAGGACTCGACCGAATGCACCGGCACCCCCGCCATCGGAATCGGATTGGCGGTGTTCTGGCTGCGGGTCGTCAAGGTCAGGTCGAGCAGTTTCGCGGCCCTTTTCGCGTCGTCGAAGAAGAGTTCGTAAAAGTCCCCGATGTGGTAAAACAGCAGCGTGTTCGGATGTTCGGACTTGATCCGCAGGTAGTGCTGCATACTGGGAGTCACGTCTGTTCAGCCTCCTGCTCATAATCACTTTGAAATCAGGATTTGAGCCAGTGTCGATACGTCGGATATGACTATATCTAGCAGCATTATAAGGGTCAGAAAATCGCGGCGACGGTGATTTAACAAAGATTCAATGATGAGAATAGAAAAAACTGATATATGAGACATGCTGAATTTGAAGCGGTGCTGACGCGGTTGGCCGAGCAACTCAAGGCGCACCGCCTGCGCCTTGCCGCCGCCGAATCGTGCACCGGCGGATGGGTCGGGAAGCTGTGCAGCGACCGGGCGGGAAGTTCGGACTGGTTTGAAGCCTCGGTCACGACCTACAGCAACGAGGCCAAGCAAGCCTTGCTCGGCGTCGCCGCCGCGACCTTGTCACGCCATGGCGCGGTCAGCGAGGAGGTCGTGCTGGAGATGACCGCCGGAACACTCGAGCGCTTGGCTCGTGCGGACGTCGCGGTCGCCGTCAGCGGCGTCGCCGGTCCGTCGGGCGGCACACCGGAGAAGCCGGTCGGCACGGTGTGGATTGCATGGCGCCGCCGGGGTGCCGACGCCGTGGCCGAATGCTTTCACTTCGAAGGCGGGCGCGACGAAGTGCGCTTTCAAGCGGCGCAACGCGCACTGGCGGGCGTGCTCGATTGTCTTGCTTGAGGTGCTGACCAAGTGCCCGGTATCAGATGGCGACAGCTAAAAGTATTACTTACAAAACCAAGTGATTAGGCAGTTTTGTAGCAGAGAAGTCAATGACGGATGGACGCACGATTTGGGTTTGGGTGATGCCTGCGAGACGATGAGCGATTTCTTGATTGTCTTGACTTACATACGAGAAGACGTGCGTCTCGAAGCCTCCTTTCGGTAATAGTGGCCGGCGCGTTGTTTCTGTTGAGTATGCGGATGATAGTGAGCGTTCGTATAGTTGCTTAAAACAAGGCGACTGGCTTCTACGCGGGTTCAAGGCTTGGTTTAGGGCCTGAGTTCAAGACGCACCACAGAACAGGCTTTTCCACAGCCCAAAATCTGCCCGGTGCGCTTCGTCGGCTCGTTGCTACCGCTTATCGGGTTTTGCCCCCGCGTCCAGCCCTCCCGAAGCAGACTGGCGCCGACCCGATTCATTCGGGAAAACGTTCGGGAACGCAGGGGGCTTGTGCGATAATTCAAGCAGCTTCCGGCGTTTCCCGTGAAATTGGAGAAAACGGAGAAACCGATGGAAGTCACTCGCAAAGAATTTGAGGTGCTGAGCAGGAAGATCGATGACCTTGAGAAGAAAGTGGCCAATATGGGTGCCAGCCTCGTCCAATGGATTGTCGGCATCGTCATCGCCATTATTCTTGTTGTCGTCAGCATTGTCAGCGCCTATACCAGCATGCTGATATTTGCAGGAGGATAACCATGGGCAAGAAAAGACGCAAAAGAAGTGCGATGGATGCAAGGAAGAAAGAGAAGAAGCAAAGGGCGCAGGCCACGGCGGAAGACGTCTACGAAGAGTCGTACGTTCGCCCGGTGGCCAGGAAACCGCTCACGATGAAGCAGTGGTCTCTTGGTATGGTCGCCGCGCTTCTTTTCCTGTTCGCCAGCACCTACGAGGTCGCCGCCATTGTTTTTACGTTCATGGGGAAATGACCGTGAGCCGGTGAAAAGACGAGCCGACGACCGAAACCCAAACCCAATTAACCCAATAAGGACAATCCAACAAGGAGAAACCAAGAAGTGGACAAC
Organism: uncultured Chromatiales bacterium; assembly: GCA_964553575.1. Taxonomy (GTDB): domain Bacteria; phylum Pseudomonadota; class Gammaproteobacteria; order Poriferisulfidales; family Oxydemutatoraceae; genus CAYFZO01. Next base: position 1,025 of record CAZKLI010000041.1, on the reverse strand, counting down.
GACAGAAAAAAAGCCCTATCAACGGCCTTGTCGCAAATCGAGAGGCAGTTCGGCAAAGGTGCGGTCATCCGCATGGGAGACGCGCCGCCGCTCACCGACGTGGACGTCATCCCGACCGGCTCGCTTGCACTCGACGCCGCGCTCGGCATCGGCGGCCTGCCGCGCGGGCGGGTCGTCGAGATCTTCGGGCCGGAGGCGTCGGGCAAGACGACCCTGACCCTGCAGATCACGGCCGAATGCCAGAAGGCCGGCGGCACCGCGGCGTTCGTGGATGCCGAGCACGCGCTCGACCCGGCCTACGCCGAGAAGCTCGGCGTCAACGTCGACGACCTGCTGCTGTCGCAGCCCGACACCGGCGAGCAGGGCCTTGAGATCACCGACACGCTGGTGCGTTCGGGCGCGGTGGACCTGATCGTCATCGATTCGGTCGCCGCCCTGACGCCGCGCGCCGAGATCGAAGGCGACATGGGCGACAGCCACGTCGGCCTGCAAGCGCGGCTGATGTCCCAAGCCTTGCGCAAGTTGACCGCCAACATCACCAAGTCGAACACGATGGTGATCTTCATCAACCAGATCCGCATGAAAATCGGCGTGATGTTCGGCAACCCGGAAACCACGACCGGCGGCAACGCGCTGAAGTTCTACTCGTCGGTGCGCCTCGACATCCGCCGCATCGGCGCCGTCAAGAAAGGCGATGAGATCATCGGCAACGAAACCCGCGTCAAGGTCGTCAAGAACAAGATGGCCCCGCCGTTCCGCAAGGCCGAGTTCGAGATCCGCTACGGCGAAGGCATCAGCAAGATGGGCGAGCTGATAGACCTCGGCGTCGTCCACGGCCTGGTCGAGAAGTCGGGCGCCTGGTACTCCTATCAAGGCGACCGCATCGGCCAGGGCAAGGACAACGCGCGCGCCTATCTGCAGGAAAACGCCAAAGCCGCCGCCGAGCTCGAAAGCGCGTTGCGCGCGACCCTGTTCCCCGCGCACAAGCGCGCCGACGGCGCCGGTGCGAAAGACGACACGTCGTC
>CAZKLI010000040.1:0-5367 GCA_964553575.1 uncultured Chromatiales bacterium | reverse complement strand
TCACCTACTGGGGCAGAAACAACAAATACACCGACTGGTGTAACCGTAACTCGAAGATCAGCCTGCGTCACGAGACGATGGGTGAAATCATGTTCGGTCAATGGTTGTTGCCTTACAACGAGATTGTCGCGCAGTGGATTGACCCGTTCTACGATGCCGGCGCCGATTCGCACACCAGCATCATGGGTAACATCGGCGGCAAAGCCCACGGTGGCGGTGGCGGGCTGTCGGCCTTGTTCTATAACGGGAGTTTCGACGACGACTTTTCCTCTGCCTACGGTGCCCTGGCGTTCAACCGCCGCCAAGAGGGTGTCGTCCAGTACGTCTGGCCGAACACCGGGGCGATGGCCGACCAGAGTCGCGACGGGTTTCAATTCCGCTTTGCCGTGACCGAAGGTAGCGGCACGGATGCTACCCACCCCAGCGGCAGCAACGTTGACCCGCGGATTATTTCGACCGGCGCGGCGTGGCAGCAAAACCTCGCCAACGGTGGCCAAGTTTGGTTAGCTGCGGCTTACGAGCACCACGAAGATATCAGCATCACGGACATAGCTGGCTCTGACGGCCACGCGTTTGCTGACCCGCTGTCCGTGAGTGTCGCGGTTACTTGTGACGACTCAGAAGACGAAGGCATCCGGTTCGCCGGCCGCTACGTACACGACTGGGGCAACGGTCAGAAGACCATGCTCGGCGCGATGTGGGAAGACCTCGAATATGACGCCGACGGTTGCACCGTTGCGGACCCAGGTGACGCAGCCTGGACCGACGTCGAACGCGACGCTTGGATGATTTCCGGCAAGCATACGTTCGGCAACGGCTTCGACTTCCGCTTCTCGTACATGGATGCTGACGAGTGGGATTGCGGTGGGAGCGGCAACGAAGGTTGCACCGACACGCAGGAAGACGACACCGACGCCGAAGCCTACAATCTCGGCCTGTTCTACACGATGCCGGCAGGCACTGAAATGCGCCTGACGTATTCCGAAGTGCAGAACGAGGATAACGCGGGCTACGACTTCGGCATCAACGGCGGTGGTTCGCTTACAGGCGAAGACGTCGAAATGTTCGCCATCGGTATCGTCCATTGGTTCGACTAATCGTCGAAACCGTTTAGCGTCCCAAGCGACGCAAACCATTCTGACGGGCTCCTTTCGGGGAGCCCGTTTTTTTGTACGGCGACTGCAACGCGCGGACCCGCGCCGATGTGAAACGGCGTCCGACTGGACGGTACTGGCACTCTTCATTTACCAACCCGGGCTTCTAACTGCTTTCTTTGGGAGTTATGTAGCCAAGCCGGCAACGGCAATTCAGGTGAATCAACTCAAACCGTTCCGGTGACGCGAACCAGAGAACTCGCTTTCAGCGTTGAGACTGGGGCGTCGGTCTCCGGGGACAAGGACTCGGGCGCGGCGAGATTGCCCGGCTTATGAAGCGTCAAACCGGTATGAGAGTAGGAGATGTACTCCCCTCCCTTTTATCGAAGCCGCCCGAAACAAGCCGCATAAGGAAGTGCTCGGCAATCGTGCAGGAAACTCTTACGCGCCGGTCGCACGCTGCGCGTATTCACGCAGGATTTCGGTCACCCGGTATATCGGCACGTCCTTGCGCACCGGAATAAACGTCGCCCCCTTGCGGGTCGCGTGCTTATAGGCCGCGATCAGCTGCCGCCGGATGTCGGAAGGGTATTCCTGAAAGTCGTGCATCATCTTGCGCTGGACTTTGCCTGTGACCTCGACCTCGCGCCGCCCGAGAAAATAATACTTGCGCTCGTAGCCGCCGACCTCGAGGTTCTTGAAGTAGATGCGGTAGCGCACGTTGGGACAAATCCGGACTCGCCCTTCGACTTCGGGGGTTTTGCCCGCCGCAATGCAAAACTTGCGGGTGTATTCGAGCTTGCGCGGCGTCAGCTCGATGTCCCACGCCGCGAGTGCGCTCTTGATGAAAAAGATCTTCTCGTCCTTGCGGCGGCGCTTCTCGGTTTCGCGCACCTCGCGTTCGACCGGGTCGTCGTAGGCGTCATGGCGGTTCCCGCCCCGGGGCGGGGACGGCTCGCCGTCGTTGCAAAGCGCGGTAATCTGTTCGCGCGTGAACCCTTTGTCGAGGTAATAGTCCACGTCGCTGCGCGAACAGGCGGCTTGCGCTGGCGTGCAAACGAGCCACGCGAGCAAGGCCAACGCAGCGCCCAGGGGCGTCGTCAAAGGCTGTACCGGTGTCCGCGCTGCGGCGCGGAAAGAAAGGTTCTCGGCAAAATGGAACATTATGGCGCGCAGTTTATCACCGCGGCTTTCTAGGAAATAACAGGGACAAGCTACGGGGGCACTCGATTGCGCGGAAAAGCGTTTGTGATGTTTAAGCCCTAGAAAGCTTTATTTCAAACTTCCAAAGAAACTTCTTTGCCCACAGAAACAAAGAAATAGGCTAGCTGTCCGCTTATTGGACTAATTCGCCGGAAAGCAGCCAAACAACACACTTAACTACCGGCGAATTGATTGTCTAAAAAATCGTAAGCCTCGTATATTTAATTGAAGTGCCTGCAGCCAATTTTTGTTATCGGAGCTGCACAAGTTACAGGGGCGCTACCTATGCAAGCAGCGGCACCATAACCACTTGGACTACCGCTTCTTGTTGTACAACGGCGATAAGTACAAGTGTTTGCAGCAAACGCGGGCGTGTTTCTGGCGGGAATGCTGCACGAACTAGGAGAAAACTGGTCACCATATCGCCTGGTATCAGTACACCTCTTAGCAGAATAAGCAATAAATTTATGCTGACCGTCTGATGCAGCTTGCCAACCGGCAGGACACACGTTCCCACTGAACACGCACAAGTCATGCGCAGTGTTATAGGTGCCCCCTGCGTCACTGCACGCGCTTTGCATCGTTGTTTGAGAGTCGCCGACCGCAATGCATTCCCAGCTGTCTCCGTCCCACCTGGACGCTTCGTTCGTAGCGCACGCAGCCCCCGGAGATACGGCGAAATCGTCATGGGTATGGTCGGGAACCTCGTGCTCAACGCATATCCAACCGTGGCTGTTGCCGGTCGTGCTGTTGTTGCTGACCCACTTGGCCACCTTACCGTCCCCGCAGGTCGGAATCGCTAACATTGGATCGCGTATTTCAACACACATGCTCGTGCCGCTACCAAATATCAAACGCACCTGCCCGTCTGCGCAACCCAGCGGTCTCAATGCGTCATTGTTACATCCTATCTCGGACAGGCTCGGAGCTTGCACGGTATTATTGGAAGCGCAGGCGCTCAGATCCAAGAATTCTCTGGTGTGATTGTTCATCAAAATCGTATCGCAGGCGCCATCCGGGGCGATGATACTGCCGGGACTGCGCGTGAGGAAGTACCTGTCATTATCCCGGGACGGGCTCCAACCGACCGGGCACGCGGCGCTGACGTTGCTTGAGTCCGCTGCTCTGAATATGCAGAGGCTGTTCTGACTATCCCATATCCCTCTGCTGCCGCTTTGTTCCGTGCTCTCGCACAAAGTCAATTCAAAGTTAGGGGTGGTGGTGTTGCTCTGCGCCAAAGCGTTGAATGTCAAAGCAAGAGCGCACAACACGCCGCCTACTTGCAAAGCGCCAGCAATCTTATCGGTGTATCGCATCGTCCGAAGACCCTCCTTAAAATTTAAATTCGCCGCCGAATCATAGCATAGCCGTTAAAAAATCAACGGCCTGTGTATGGGTTCAGGACATATTTTGCTGTGCATCAAGATACCTGAATCAGGCTTGCTCTGGTGTCTCACTGCCCGGAGCGGGTTTTTACTTTTGTCTCACGTCTCTCTGAACCCATACACAAATTGTTGTTTCGACCGCCGTACAAAAAAACGGGCTCCCCGAAGGGAGCCCGTCAGAATGGTTCGCGTCGCTTGGGACGCTAAACGGTTTCAACGATTAGTCGAACCAATGGACGATACCGATGGCGAACATTTCGACGTCTTCGCCTGCGGCACCGCCGGCTGCGCCAGCGTTGATGCCGAAGTCGTAACCCGCGTTATTCTCGTTCTGCACTTCGGAATACGTCAGGCGCATTTCGGTGCCGGCGGGCATAGTGTAGAACAGGCCGAGATTATAGGCTTCGGCGTCGGTGTCATCTTCCTGCGTGTCGGTGCAGGCGGTGTCATCACCACAGTCCCACTCGTCGGCGTCCATGTACGAGAAGCGGACATCGAAGCCGTTGCCGAACGAGTGCTTGCCGGAAACCATCCAAGCGTCACGCTCAACGTCGGTCCAAACTGCTCTGACGTCCCCGTGCTGATTAGGCCCAAGGTTGGTGCAATTATCAGCATCATACTCAAGGTCTTCCCACATTGCACCGAGCATGGTTTTCTGACCGTTGCCCCAGTCGTGCACGTAGCGCCCGGCGAGGCGGTAGCCTTCGTCTTCCGAGTCGCCGCACGTAACCTCCGCTGTTCTATCAACCATACGTGTATTGGCGTCATTGTCATGATCATACTTGACTACTTTACCGTTTGCGTCAAGAACAGGAGAGGTTAGTCCTGATGTGATGCTGACGTCTTCGTGGTGTTCATAAGCTGCGGCTAACCATACCTGACCACCGTTGGCGAGGTTTTTTTGCCACGCCACGCCGGTCGAGACAACCCGCGGGTCCACATTTTGATAAACATCGTCATCAGTGGCGTCTGTGTTGCTACCTTGGATTTGTTTATCGGTGTCCGTCCCGCTACCTTCGGTCACGGCGAAGCGGAACTGAAAGCCGTCGCGGCTCTGGTCGGCCATCGCCCCAGTGTTCGGCCAGACGTACTGGATGACACCCTCTTGGCGGCGGTTGAACGCCAATGCGCCGTACGCGGCGGTGAAATCGCCCGCCTTGCTGAAGCTGCCGTTATAGAACAAAGACGACAGATAACCACCGGCACTTGACGCAGCACCGCCAATATTACCCATGATGCTGGTGTGCGAATCGGCGCCAGCATCGTAGAACGGGTCAATCCATTGCGCGACAATCTCGTTGTACGGCAGCAACCACTGACCGAACATGATTTCGCCCATCGTCTCGTGACGCAAGCTGATCTTCGAGTTACGATTGCACCAGCCGGTGTAATTGTTGAGTCTGCCCCAGTAGGTGAACTGCTCGCAACGCAGACCGACTTGCAGACCCTCGATACCGGTGTCTATATGCGACATGAAGCCGATGTTCGCGGCGTTGTTGCTCATGCGGTCGTATTCGCGACTGCCGCCTGCGGCTTTGTCGTAATCAACGAATTCATACGACCAGTTCTGCCAGCCGTAGATGTTGATGTTTTCATCGGCGACCACTGACAGCGGTACCGCGGTCAGCATCAAGGCCAGTGCCGAATGCAACAGTTTCTTACTCTGATGCATTCACCATAAATTC
>CAZKLI010000039.1:0-3858 GCA_964553575.1 uncultured Chromatiales bacterium | reverse complement strand
GCGCCTGGCCGACGACGGCGTCACCTTGCTCAAGGCGCGAGCACGGCGGTTGACGATACGCTTCAACACGCAGGCGGCGTACCGTTTTCTCGAACAGGTCTCGTCCTTGCTGGCCGCCGGCGTGCCGATTCTCGAAGCGCTCAACCTGATCAAACAGGACAAAGCCTCGCGCCGTCTTGACGCAATCTTCTGCGGCGTCCTCGAAAACGTCGAATCCGGACTGCCCTTGTCCGAAAGCCTCGCGCCTTTCATCAAGCGCAGCGACCGCGTCATCCTGCAGGCGCTGGCGCTCGGAGAACGCAGCGGCAAACTCGACGAAGTTCTCACCCGCTTGCTCGCGCAGCGCAAGAAATCCGTGCGCGCGCGGTCGCAACTGACCCGCGCAGCGGTGTATCCGGCGGTTCTGACGTTCATCTCGACCGCCGTGGTGGTGCTGATGATGGTTTGGGCGGTGCCCGAATTCAGCGCAATCTACGCCGACTTCGGCGCCGCGTTGCCGGCCTACACGCTTGCGGTCGTGTCGCTCTCCGACTTCATCATCGCCAACGGCCTTTCGGCGTCGGCGTGGTTCATCGCAACGATCGGCGCTTTGTTCGCAGCGCAGCGCGTCAGTCCCGGAGTCAGACGCGCGTTTGCAAAGGCGCAGCTGCACCTGCCGATCGTCGGGCGCCTGCTGCGCATCCGCTTCTATCGCCGGTTCGCGACCGACGTGAACCTGGTCTATCGCGCCGGTATGCCGCTGGGCGAAGCGTTGAACTGGCTGCCGTCGATCAGCGAACACCCGGGCTACCGCGACGCGCTGGAGCACGTCTGCGAAGGCGTCAGCCGCGGCTTGAGCTTGAATGAAGCGCTCGACGCGACCCGGTTTTTCCCCACTTTCGTCGTGCAGACAATCCGCGTCGGGGAGAACAGCGGATCGCTCGAACAGGCGTTTGAGCGAATCGAGCGGTTCTACGACGACGCGCTCGAAAACGCCGCCGACAAACTCGTCAAGTTGTTCGAACCTCTATTGATTGCCGTACTTTCGCTGGTTATCGGCGCGCTGGTCGTCGCAATGTACCTGCCGATGTTCAATCTCGGGTTTGTCTTATAATTCAACCCCTTGACCCGCCGCCGCACGCCGCGAAAGACGTCCAGCGCGGCATTGCCCCTGATAGCCCATGATGAACACGATCGACTTTCCCCCCATGCTTCTTCTGGGCGCCGCCGTGCTCGGCCTCGTCGTCGGCAGCTTTCTCAACGTCGTCATCCGCCGCCTGCCGAACGTCCTCAGACACCGCTGGCTGCAGGAGTCCGCCGAAACGCTTGCCGAAACGGGAGAGCGAACCTCGACCGGCGACCTCCCGGCGCCGCCGTCGCTCGCGTTGCCGCCTTCGCACTGCTTCGTGTGCCGACTACGGCTCAAGGCGCTGCATAAAATTCCCGTCCTGAGTTACATCCTGTTGCGGGGGCGTTGCGGGTTTTGCAAATCGCCGATCAGCAAACAATACCCGGTGGTCGAATTGCTTGCGCTGTTCTCCTCGGTCGCCGTCGCCGCGCATTTCGGCGCAAGCTTCCAGACTCCGGCCGCGTTGGCGTTCAGCTGGACCTTGATTGCCTTGGCGTTCATAGACTACAACGAGCAGCTGCTGCCCGACGAGCTGACTCTGGGCCTGCTGTGGATGGGGCTCATCGCCAACGCCTTCGGCCTGTTCACCGACGCGGCTTCCGCCGTGTTCGGCGCAATCGCGGGCTACGCCTCACTGTGGCTGATTTACCACGGCATGAGGCTCGCGACCGGGCGCCGCGGATTGGGGTACGGCGACATGAAGCTGCTCGCCGCCATCGGCGCCTGGTGCGGGTGGGAAATCCTCCCCTTCGTCCTGCTGGCGGCGTCGCTTATCGGGCTTGCGGTCAGCACGGTCATGGTTGCTGCCCGCAAGATGAAAAAAGACGAGCCGATACCTTTCGGTCCGTACTTGGCGACCGCGGCGTGGCTGTTCTTCGTTTATGTTTTCATCCTCGAACGCGAGTGGGATTTCACGCTGGGCTTTTGACCCACGGCAACGCCGACGTGAAGACACGCTGAAAATGATCAAGGTGGGACTTACCGGCGGCATCGGGTCGGGCAAAAGCCTGGCATGCAAGATATTCGAATCGTTCGGCGTACCGGTCATAGACGCCGATGAAATCTCCCGCCGGCTCACCGCTCCCGGCAGTCCTTACGTGGACGAAATCCGCGGCATCTTCGGCGAACACATTATTGACGCCGCGGGCGCCCTCAAGCGCGACGAGCTCAGGCGCGTTGTTTTCTCGGACGACGAGAAAAAAAAGCGTCTCGAAGCCCTCCTGCACCCGGCGGTCAAGGAAGAGATACAGAACGCACTTGCCTCTCTGCACGCGCCGTACTGCGTCGTCAGCGTGCCCTTGCTGATTGAAAGCGGCTTCTCGGACCTCGTTGACGTAACGGTCGTATTGGACTGCCCGGAATCCCTGCAGACCGAGCGCGTCGGGAAAAGAAGCGGACTCAGCCGCACCGAGACCCTTGCAATCATTGAAAAACAGGCGTCCCGAGAGCAGAGACTAGCGGCGGCCGACGTTGTCATTGATAATAGCGGGGATGAAAGCGCGCTGGAAAAACGGCTGGAATCGTTACATGCAACCCTGATGCGCAGGGCGACAAACGAAACAATCAGATAGACCGCGCAACATTGCGGGCACAGATGGAAGAATCACGCATCATATACGAGTTTCCGATTACCAACCGGGCGCGGTCTTTCTTGCGATTCGAATACCTCATGGACAAGATCGAATCTTCGATGAACGGACGGGACAACCCCGTCGAAACCATCCAGACCTTGCACGAATTGCTTGAACTGACGCGCTACAACGACATAAAAAGCGAACTTTTGCGCCACATCAGATGGCAGGAACAAAAGTTGCAGGAATTCTCGGACAACCCGCCGGTGGACCAGGACAAGTTATCCCGTCTCCTCGAGGAGAAACAACAGGTAATCAAGGATCTGCACGAATTCAACCTGCCGACGTCGGATTACGCAAACAACCACTTCCTCAATTCGACGAAACTTAGACTCAGCGTCCCGGGCGGCACGTGCAACTTCGACCTGCCGCAGCTGCACGCGTGGCTGCACTTCAGCGACGACGCCAGACAAGAAGAACTCGAAACCTGGGTCAAACCGTTCCGCCAACTCAAGACGGCGATCAAGAACACCCTGTCCCTGACCCGCATGAGCGCCGAATTCTCACCGGAAACCGCCGAAAACGGGCATTACATCAGCAAGTCGCCGTCCGGCAGGCATCCGTACTGCATGATCAGAATCGCAACCCGGAACGCCCCGGAGATTTACCCCGAAGTCAGCTCGGGCCCGAGCCATTTCACGGTTTATTTCTTCACGATCGAGACCCTGGACACGCGCCCCTGCCAAACGCGCCAAGACGTGCCGTTTGAACTGGCTTGCTGCGCTCTATGAGTCCACGGCCTGCAAACACCCGCCTCAGTCCGCCCCAGTCCACATCGGTAAGCAGCCAAGCTTTCGGCGCCTGAGCAAACGCACGCCGGCTCTCCTGCGGAAACAAACAACGCCGGTGTGATTGAAACCGACGTCCGGGCGCGGAAAGAATCGGCGGGCGCTTACGCCGGAGTCTTCACGACGACGATCCGGCAAAAACGCCGCTTGCCGACCTGCACGACGTAATCACCGCCCGGGGCAAGCTTGAGGTTGCGGTCTTCGACGCGCTCGCCGTCCACTTTCACCCCGCCCTGCTGAACCATGCGTATCGCTTCGGCGGTCGAAGGCGTCAGACCCGACGATTTCAACGCCTTCACCAGAAGCAAGCCTTCTTCCCCCGCTTCCAGCT
>CAZKLI010000038.1:0-3862 GCA_964553575.1 uncultured Chromatiales bacterium | reverse complement strand
GGCGACATGCTCGCTTCTCACCGGCGCCAGATGACCATCGCCAACATCCAAAAGACCGTCGCCGACTACTTCCGCGTGCGCGTCTCAGACTTGATTTCTCCGCAGCGCTCCCGCTCCATCGTGCGCCCGCGTCAAATTGCCATGGCTTTGTCGAAAGAGCTCACCTCGCACAGCCTCCCAGAAATCGGGAGGGAGTTCGGCGGGCGCGACCACACCACCGTGATTCACGCGTGCCGAAAGGTGCTCGCGCTGAGAAAACAACACCCGCAAGTCGAAAAAGACTACACCCTTCTGATTCGCGCGATGCAGCAGTGACCCTCTCTCTGACTCGATTCCCTCGGGCAAGCCCCAACCAACCCAAACCAAGGCTGTGCAAAACAGGGGGATAGTCGGTACACGCGCAGTCCCGGGTGAAAAACCCACAGGAAATAAACAGCACGAAATACCCGCAAAGCAAAAAGAAACAACGCGAAATCCGGGAATCAACAGAAAACCAAGCGCAACAACAAAAACAATAAAATTATTAGATTATGGTTACGTCGTGGATAGACGCTCAGCCGCCAAAACAGCAAAGCCCCCCCCGCGCCTGAAAGTGCTAAACTGGCTTCGCTTTCAGACATGGAGCAAACGAATATGAACCGTCGTAACTTTCTTCTTCGCTTCAGCGCCTCAGCGGCTGCACTTTGCTGTCCGTTCCCGGTGGTTGCCGCTCGTCCGGAAAACGTGTTTGGGTCGGACGATCTTCAAAAGTCGCTCGATGCACTGCTCGGGGGGCAAACCCCGGCCGATAAGGGGGTCACCCTGACGGTGCCGAAAATCGCCGAGAACGGTGCGCAGGTGCGTGTCGCCGTTGAAACCGATTTACCCGGCGTCGAAACGATCAGTTTGCTGGTTGAGAAAAACCCGGTACCGCTGACGTCCCAATTCGTCTTTTCCGGGCGATCAAAGCCCAGCGTTGCGGTCAACCTCAAGGTGCGCGAAACGTCCAATATCATCGCGCTGGTCAAAGCCGACGGCAAATTCTATCGTGCGGTCAGCGAGGTTCGTGTCACCGCCGGCGGTTGCGGATAGGCCGGCGCGTCATGTCGGGGACGATCAAAATGCGCGCACGACTGAAGGAGGGTGAAGTTACCGTCAAGGCGCTGATCAAGCATCCGATGGAGACGGGAAGACGCAAGGACCCGGAGACCGATGAGGTGGTGCCCGCGCACTTCATCCAGGAAGTATTCGCCGAGTATCAAGGCAAGCAGGTGTTCCACGGGTATTTGGGAACCGGCGTGTCGGCCAACCCGTTTATTTCCTTTGCGTTCACCGGAGGCGAGAAAGGCGCCGTCGTCAAACTCGTTTGGGTGGACAACAAGGGCCAGTCGGACAGCGCCGAAGTTCCAATCAAATAACGCCGCGAATGCCGCCGTCGCGGCCGAGGCAGCCTTGCTTTCCACGATACGCATCCAGTCGTATGCGGAACGCCGATCCGATGCGGCGATTGTGTTGTTGCACGGCCTCGGCGCCAGCGCCGAGGAGTTTCGCGACGTGGCGGATATGCTCGGGCCGTTCGCAAAGACAAACGTCGAATACGCGCTGCCGCAAGCGCCGGTATTGCCTGTGACGGTCAACGGCGGGCTGAAAATGCCGGCGTGGTTCGACATCCTGACGATGACCGGCGAACGCCAGGACGCCGAGGGCATTCACCGCGCAGCGCGTGAAATTGAGGAAATCATCGCCGAAACGCACGCGCGCGGCATTGCCCACAAGCGCATTTTCGTCGGCGGTTTTTCCCAGGGCGGCGCGGTCGCGCTGCACCGAGCCGTTCGCAGCCCGCAGCCTCTGGGCGGAGTTGTCGCGTTGTCGTCTTACCTTCCACTGATTACCGAGTACCCGCTGGCGGCGACCGCTGGCGGGCGCGCGACGCCGGTTTTCATGTCGCACGGCGAGCACGACGACGTCATCCCGCTCAAGTACATGCGTGCATCACGCCGCGCACTCGAGCAGGCGGGCGTTGACGTGGTATCGCGGGAGTACCCCCTCGGGCACAGCTTTGACGCGCAGGTGCTCGCCGACCTGTCGCAGTGGCTGTCGCTGCGCCTCGGCGCGAATCAGTCCACGGGCCCCAAGTAACGCCGCGCGTCGGCGACGCGTTCGCGCACCTGCTCGGGCGCAGTGCCGCCGTGGAGCGTGCGCCGCGCGACGGAACCATTCACGTCCAGTACTGCATAAACGTCGTTTTCGACCGCCGGGCACAGCTTTCGCAGAACATCGAGCTCCAAATCCTTCAGTTTGCAGCCGCGGTCGATTGCGGTCTTGACGATGCGCCCCGTTGCTCCGTGTGCGTCACGAAACGCCACCCCTTTGCCGACCAAGTAATCGGCGAGATCGGTTGCGGTCGTGTAACCGGCCTCGGCCGCCTCGGCCATGCGCTCCCGATTGACCTGCAACACCGCGACGACGTCGCCGATGATTTGCACGCAGGCGAGCGTGGTGTCCACCGCGTCGAAAAGCGGTTCTTTGTCTTCCTGATTGTCGCGGTTGTACGCGAGCGGCTGCCCTTTCATCAACGTCAGAAGCGCGATGAGATCGCCGAACACCCGGGCGGCCTTGCCGCGCACAAGCTCGGCGGCGTCGGGATTCTTCTTCTGCGGCATGATTGACGAGCCGGTGCAATAAGCGTCCGGCAAGGCGATGAAACCGAACGGCTGAGACATCCACAGAACCAGCTCTTCGCCGATGCGTGACAAGTGCATCATCGTGATCGAGCACGCGGCGCAGGCCTCGATGACGAAGTCGCGGTCGCTGACCGCGTCGAGCGAATTGTCGCTGACCGCGTCGAAGCCGAGCAGTTCGGCCGTGTAGTGTCGGTCGAGCGGATACGCCGCACCGGCCAGCGCGGCGGAGCCTAGGGGCATCACGTTGACCCGTTCGTACAAATCGTCGAACCGCTCCTGGTCCCGCTTCAACATTTCGAACCAAGCCAGCAAGTGGTGCCCGAAGCTGACCGGCTGGGCCGGTTGCAGATGCGTGAAGCCGGGCATCACGGTGTCGGCCTCGCGTTCGGCGAGGTTCACCAGTTCCGTTTGCAAGGCGGCGATCGCCGATTGCAATTCGTCTATCCGGGCGCGCAGATAGAGCCTTAAGTCGGTTGCGACCTGGTCGTTGCGCGAACGCCCGGCGTGCAGTTTTTTGCCGGCGTCGCCGACCAGCTCAATCAATCGCGCCTCAATATTCGTATGTACGTCTTCGAGCGACCGCAACCACGTGAACTCGCCGCGCTCGATTTCTTCACGAATTCTCGTCAGTCCGCCGACGATGGTGTCGGCTTCTTCGGCGCTGATGACGCCCGCTTTCTGCAGCGTTTTTGCGTGCGCAATCGAGCCCTCGATGTCACAGGCGTACAGCCGCCGGTCGAAAGCCACCGACGAGGTGAACGCCTCGATCGACGTCGCCGTCGCTTCGGTGAAGCGTCCCTGCCACGGCTTTGATTGGCCGCGTTGACCTGCGTGAACGCTGGATTCTTTTTCTTCTTTTTCCATGGGAACGGCATTTTATACTTGCGGGCGGTATCTTGCCGCCGCGCGAAAAGCGATTTCTATCCGTGCACCGAATAACAGATACGCTTTGCCGTGACTGCGCCGGGCAACGCGCACACAAGAGGTCGCCGAACCGCGTTCTTCACCCGTGAGCAGGTGGCGGCGTCAGCGCCGCGGCGCCGACGTCAGCAGGAAGGTCGCGGGCCCGTCGTTGACCAGCGCGACTTTCATGTCGGCGCCGAAGCGCCCCGCGTGAACGCCGGGGTGAAGCCTGCTTGCGCAGTCAATCAGCTGTTGAAACAGCGTCTTGGCTTTCCCGGGGTCGGCGCCCCCGGAGA
>CAZKLI010000037.1:0-1888 GCA_964553575.1 uncultured Chromatiales bacterium | reverse complement strand
GCGGAAACGCTCGGCGTAAGCCTCGGCGAAACCCAGGGCGAAATTCAGGGCGGCGGTGTTGAAACGCAGGTCGTAGGCGCCGTCGCTGACGCGGTAGTCCCGGCAACGCAACCCCCAAGTCAACGTTTCAAGGGCCAACGTTTGAGTCGGCGCTTGCGCCAAATCGAGTGTGTGCAGGTTCATCGCCGCCGTGCCCCGAAGTCTTTCCTCAACACTTCGAGCGGCTCCTCGAACGTGCGGCATTGCAGGAAACCCGCGCTTAATTTATGCGCGATCGTCTGCCAGCGGGCGAGCCGCGCGCGGAAACGCTCGGCGTAAGCCTCGGCGAAACCCGAATCGGCGGTGTTGAAACGCAAGTCGTGCGAGCCGTCGCTGATGCGGTAGTCCCCCGGCGGCGGCAGCTGCTGCTCGACGGGGTCGGAGACGAAGATAAAAAACACCTCGTTGTGGGCGGTGAGTTGGCGCACGACGGACTCACCGGCTTCGTCCACGTTGCGGAAGTCGCTGATCGCGAACACCAGACTGCCCGGGTGGACGAGATGCGCCAAGCGAGCCAGCGCCTGCCCGACGCTGCGTGCTTGTGCTTGTTCACCGACGTCGCGCACGCCGAGACTTTCGGAGTCGAACTCCCCGCAAGACGCGAGCTCGTGAATCAGACGCAACACGCTGGCCCTGCCGCGCCGCGGACGCAACTCGCGGTGGACTTCCTCGGAAAACACCACCCCGCCGACGCGGTCGCCCTCCTGCACCGCGCTCCACGCGAGCAACGCCGCGGTCTCGGCGGCGGCGACCATCTTCAGCCGTCCGCGGGTCGCAAAGAACATCGGCGCGCGGCAGTCAACCCACAGGAACACCGGGCGTTCGCGTTCCTCGCAAAACAGCTTGGTGTGCGCCTTGCCAGTGCGCGCGGTCACCCGCCAGTCGAGATAACGCACGTCGTCGCCCGGCTGGTACAGACGCGACTCGTCGTATTCCATGCCGCGCCCTTTCATGCGCGAACGGTACTGGTCGGATTTGCGCGAGCGGATTTCGTCGCGACGCAGCGACAAGCCCCTCGCGGGGTAGGCGAGCTTAATCAGTGAGGCGACCGAAACGGAGACCGCTTCGTCGAGGGAGAGCGCCGTCGCCGGCTCGGCGGCCATCGCGTCAGGGCACCGCGTCAGGGCACCGCGATACGCGCGAGCAGCTCGGAGACGACCTTGTCCGGCGTGACGCCTTCGGCCTCCGCTTCGTAGTTCAGAATCAAGCGGTGGCGCAGCACGTCGGCGCAGATCGCCTGAACGTCGTCGGGCGAAACGTAGTCGCGCCCCGCAAGCCACGCGCGCACCCGGGAACAGCGGTCGAGCGCAATCGTCGCGCGCGGGCTGCCGCCGTACTGCAACCAGCCTGCAAGGTCGTCGCCGTAAGCCTGCGGGTCGCGGGTCGCCAGTACGATCTGCAACAGGTAACGCTCGACCTCTTCGGCCATGTAGAGCTGCAAAATCTCGACGCGGGCGTCGAGAATCTCGCGCTTGCTGACCTGAACCTGCGGCGCGCCGCTCTCCTCGCGCGTCGTCTCCAGCGCCTCGTTGCGCACCAGCCGCAGAATCGCCTGCTCATGACCCGCCTCCGGATAACCCACCTTGACGTGCATCAGGAAGCGGTCGAGCTGCGCTTCGGGCAGGGAGTAGGTGCCCTCCTGCTCGATCGGGTTCTGGGTCGCCATCACCATGAACAGCTCGGGCAGCGGGTAGGTCTTGCCGCCGACGGTGATCTGGCGTTCGGCCATCGCTTC
Source organism: uncultured Chromatiales bacterium (assembly GCA_964553575.1). GTDB lineage: Bacteria > Pseudomonadota > Gammaproteobacteria > Poriferisulfidales > Oxydemutatoraceae > CAYFZO01. The sequence goes on along the minus strand of CAZKLI010000037.1, from coordinate 114 downwards.
GAGCAACGCCGACTGCACCTTGGCCGGCGCCCGGTTGACCTCGTCGGCGAGCACCAAGTTGTGAAACAGCGGGCCGCTCTGGAACTTGAAGGTGCTGGTCTGGGGGACGTAAAT
>CAZKLI010000036.1:0-6415 GCA_964553575.1 uncultured Chromatiales bacterium | reverse complement strand
AACGCGCCGCCGAGGCCGGCGTTGACGGCGTGATCGTCGTTGATCTGCCGCCCGAGGAAGCACGGGCCGAAGGCATGCTCGACGCGTTCGAAAGCGCCGGCGTTGACCCGATCTTCCTGCTTGCGCCGACCACTTCCGAGGAACGGATACAACGCGTCTGCGCCGCCGCCCGGGGATTTGTGTACTATGTCTCGCTCAAGGGCGTGACCGGCGCCGGTCATTTCGACGCCGCCGAGGTTGCGACGCGCCTTGCGTCGGTTCGCCGGCACACGTCGTTGCCGATTGCGGTCGGGTTCGGCATCAAGGACGCCGCCTCGGCCGCGGCGGTCGCCGAGGTCGCCGACGCGGTGGTCGTCGGCAGCGCGTTGGTGGACGTGATAGCGCGCCACGGTGACGACCGGGACGGCGGCCGAAAGGGGGGCGAGGCGTGCCGTGCGGCGGTCGCCTCTTTCTTGCGCCCGTTGCGCGCCGCGCTCGAAGCCGGCGCCGGCGTCAAAGCCGCCGTGAACTGAATCCCGATGAGTTGGTACAAAAAACTGTTGCCGTCGCGCATTCGCACCTCGCGCGCCTCGCGCAAGGTTCCGGAAGGCTTGTGGGTGAAGTGCAACAGCTGTTCGGGCGTCATCTACCAGCCGGAACTCGAGCGCACCCTTTACGTGTGCACGCGCTGCGACAGCCACCTCCGCGTGCCGGCGCGCAAGCGCCTCAATATGTTCCTCGACGAAGGCAGCCTCCACGAGCTGGGACATCACGTCGGGCCGACCGACTTTCTCGGGTTCAAGGACCGGATCAAGTACAAGGACCGCCTCGTCGCCGCGCAGAAGGCCAGCGGCGAGAGAGACGCGCTGGTGGTGAAGGAGGGGACGTTGTCGGGCAAGCCGCTGGTCGCCGCGGCGTTCGAGTTCAATTTCATCGGCGGCTCGATGGGGTCGGTCGTCGGCGAGCGTTTCCGGCAAGGCGCCGAGCGCTGCCTTGCACGCAACATTCCGCTGGTATGCTTCTCGACCAGCGGCGGCGCACGGATGCAGGAATCGCTGGTTTCCCTGTTCCAGATGTCCAAGGTCAGCGCCTTGCTTGCGCGGTTGTCGGACCGCGGCATACCGTTCGTGTCGGTGCTGACCGACCCGACGATGGGCGGCGTCTCGGCGAGCCTCGCGATGCTCGGCGACGTGGTCATCGCCGAACCGAAGGCGCTGATCGGGTTCGCCGGCCCGCGCGTGATCGAACAAACGGTGCGCCAGACCTTGCCCGAGGGGTTTCAGCGCAGCGAGTTTCTGCTCGAGAACGGCCTGATCGACATGGTCGTGCCGCGTTCGCGGCTGCGCCCGGTCGTCTCCAACGTCTTGGATATCCTGACGCATCGGTGAGAAGGGGGCGCGTTGCCCCCGTGCACGTCACGGCGAGCGGTTTCATGCGTTATAAGCGGCTGTCGGATTGGCTGGAGTGGCAGGAGAAACTGCACCCGACGTCGATCGACCTGGGGCTCGACCGGGTGCGCATGGTCGGTGAGTCCTGCGGCGTCCTGCCGAGCGCGCGCGCGGTCGTCGGCGTCGCCGGCACCAACGGCAAAGGTTCGACGGTCGCGCTGCTCGCGGAGACGCTTTGCCGCGCGGGCTACAAGGTCGGGGCTTACACCTCGCCGCACTTGAGACGCTACAACGAACGGATATGCATAGACGGCGAGCCGGTCGGCGACCTTGAGCTGTGCGAGGCGTTCGACTTCATAGACCGCCGTCGCGGCGGCGTCAGCCTGAGTTTCTTCGAGTTCGGCACGCTCGCCGCGTTTTACTGCTTCAAGCGCCGTCCGCTCGACGTGATCGTGCTCGAGACCGGCCTCGGCGGACGCCTTGACGCGGTGAACGTCGCCGATTTGGACGTTACGATCATCACCAGCATCGGCATAGACCACACCGAGTGGCTGGGCACGAGCCGCGAGGACATCGCAAAGGAGAAAGCCGGCATCATGCGCAAGGGCAAGCCGGTCATCTGCGGCGAACGCGCACCGCCGCGCGCGATCGCCGGCGCGGCGAGGAGCACCGGCGCGGTGCTGTATCAAATCGGCGAGCATTTTCGCCCCGAATACGGCGGCGACTCCTGGCGGTTCGTGCACGACGGCGGGGAGACGCGCGACTTGCCGATGCCGGCGCTGTTCGGCAACGTTCAGCTGTGCAACGCCTCGTGCGTCCTGATGACCTTGCAGTGCCTGCGCGACCGGCTGCCGGTCGGGCGCGACGCGATCGTCGCCGGCCTTGAGAACGTCAAGTTGGAAGGGCGGTTTCAGGTGCGCAAGAACTGCCACACGCTGATATTCGACGTCGCCCACAACCCGCACAGCGCCGCGGTGCTCGCCGACAACCTCCTGCACCTTCCGACGACCGGCTGCACCCACGCGGTGTTTTCGGTGCTCGCCGACAAGGACGTCAAGGGCATTCTCGGCAAGCTCGCGCCGCTGGTGGATTTCTGGCATCTCGCCGAGGTTCAGGCGAGCCGCGCGTTGAGGCTCGACGTGCTGCACGACCAAGTGAGGAAAAACGTGCCTTCGGCGTCCGCCGAAAGGTATGCGTCGGTCGCCGACGCCTGCCGCGGCGCGCTGTCGAAGATGACCGGGCGCGACCGGCTGCTGATATTCGGCTCGATGATCACGGTGGCCGAAGCTTTGAATTCGGACTTATAATGTCGCGTTCAAGCGCGTGCGGCGGGGCGCATTGACGCAGATATGAAGCAGCACCTCAAACAACGGCTTCTCGGCGCCACGGTGATAGTGTCTTTGGCCGTTATCTTCCTGCCGGTTGTTTTCGACGGCGACGGATACCGGCAGCTGTCCAAAGTCGAGATCGACGTCCCGGAACGGCCGCGTCTCTCGTTCGAGCAGAACTTTCCCGAGTTGCCCGAGCGTTCGATGGTCGTCACACGCGGGCGGATAGACGCTTCCGACCCGCCCGCGGCCGGTGATTGGTTCGTGCGGGTCGCCGATTTCGACGCCGCCGACGCCGCGGAAAGTCTGGTCAAGCGGTTGTCCGACCGTGGTTACAGAGCGACGTACAAATCGGTCGTCAAAGGGGGCGACGAGACGTTTAAGGTTGAAGTGAACGTGGGCGCCGACAAGGCGGAAGCCGAAGACGTCGCCGCGAGAATCAAACAAGAATACGGGTTTAAGACCTCGCTGGCCCGGCGGTGACAGCCCGCATGACGGTATTCGACGTTGCAATCATCGCCATATTGGCGGCGTCGGTGTCGATCGGCGTCTATCGCGGGTTGATCAAGGAAGCATTGTCGTTGACGGTGCTGGTGACCGCGCTGGTCGTCGCGGTCAAATTTTCCGAGTTGCCGGGAGTATGGTTGCCCGACGTTGAACTGGGCGGCTATACGCTGACCGGCGCCGATCTGCAGGTCGGTTTGGTGTTCTCGCTGTTGTTCGTCTCGGTGTGGATGGTCGGTCGTCTCGTCAAGAACGCGGTTTCCGGCGCGGTGCGGCGCAGCGCCATGAACTGGTTCGACCGCGTGCTCGGCGCGGTGTTCGGTTTCGTCCGCGGCGGCGTCATCGTGCTGGCGCTGGTGCTGCTTGCGGGGCTCACCCAGTTGCCGTTCGCCGACCGTTGGGGCGCGTCGGTGCTGATTCCGCCGTTCGAGCAAGCCGCGCGGTACGCGACGTGTTACGTGCCGCAGGGTTACCGAAGCCCGCATTACGTCTGCGCGACGGCGCAGCCGGTGGAGCAATGACCGAAACGCCCGGGTGTTTCCGCGGAGGCCGGCCGTGTGCGGCGTAGTCGGGCTGTACGGCGGCGGGCACCTCGGCCAGCGTCTGTACGACGCCCTGACCCTGCTCCAGCACCGCGGCCAAGACGCCGCCGGCATCGTCACTTGCAGTCTCGACACCGGGCACATTCATCAGCGCAAGGGCGCCGGCTTGGTTCGCGACGTGTTCCGTGCGAGCCATATTGCGAACCTGACGGGGCAGGTCGGCATCGGCCACGTGCGCTATCCGACCGCGGGCTCGCTGGGTGCCGACGAGGCACAGCCTTTCTACGTCAACAGCCCCTACGGCATCGCGCTCGGGCACAACGGCAACCTGACCAATTTCCCGCAGCTGATGCGCGAATTGTTCGACCAGAACCTGCGTCATCTGAACACCGGTTCCGATTCCGAAGTCATTCTCAACGTGCTCGCGCACGAGCTGCTGAACCGGCGCACGCTGGTGCTCGGTCCGGAGCAGATATTCCAGGCGGTGTCGCAAGTGCATCGGCGCTGTCAAGGGGCGTACTCGGTCGTCGCCCTGCTCGCCGGCGTCGGCCTGCTCGCGTTTCGCGACCCGCACGGCATCCGCCCGCTGATTTACGGCAAGCGCGAAAGCGGGCAAGGCGTCGAATACATGGTCGCGTCGGAAAGCGTGGCGCTCAATTCGCTGGGTTTTGAAGTCGTGTCCGACGTAAAGCCCGGCGAAGCGATTTACATAGACAAGAACGGCGTATTGCATTCCCGCCAATGCGCCGGCAACGCGAATTACCGCAGCTGCATCTTTGAATACGTGTATTTCTCACGGCCCGACTCGATCATAGACGACGTGTTCGTGCACAAGGCGCGGATGCGCATGGGCGTTGCGCTCGCCGAGCGGATCAAGCGCGAATGGAACGGCGACGATATTGACGTGGTGATGCCGATACCCGACACCAGCCGCACCGCGGCTTTGGAGATGGCGATGAACCTCGGCGTCAGATACCGCGAGGGTTTCATCAAGAACCGTTACATCGGGCGCACTTTCATCATGCCGCAGCAGGCGCTGCGCGCGAAGTCGGTGGGGCAGAAACTGAACCCGCTGCGCGTCGAGTTCAAGGACAAGAACGTGCTGCTGGTGGACGACTCGATCGTGCGCGGCACCACGTCGCGCCAGATCGTGCAGATGGCCCGCGACGCGGGCGCGAAGAAAGTGTATTTCGCGTCCGCCTCGCCGCCGGTCAAGCATCCCAACGTCTATGGAATCAACATGCCGACCAGGGAAGAGCTGATTGCCCACGGCAAGTCGGTCGAGGAAGTCCGTGAGGCGATACGCGCCGACCGGCTGATTTACCAGAATCTCGACGACCTTGTCCGGTCGGTGAGCGAGGGCAACCCGCGTCTCAAGAAGTTCGAATGCTCGGTGTTCGACGGCGATTACATCCACAAGTTCGACGAACGGCTTTTCGAGACGCTCGGCCGAAACCGCAACGGGGACGTTGCGAGTGACCAAAGTGAAGCCGACGCCGATGCGCGTGGCGCGGCGTAGGCGATGCCCATGCGCCGCTTGCTGAGCCGGCCGCGGTTCAAATGGGAGGCGCTGGTGCGGGACTTGCACCGGCGCTACCCGCGCCGTGCGCACCTGCCGCTCGCCGTGGTCAACGTCGCCTCGCAGCGCCTGCATCTGGTCGAGCATCGCCGCCTCGTCGCCGACTACCCCGTCTCGACCTCGCGCTTCGGCGTCGGTTCGAGGGAGCATTCGTTTCGCACGCCGCTCGGCGCGCACCGGGTCCGCGGGAAGACCGGCGCCGGCTGCGAACCGCTGACGCTGTTCAAGGGGCGCAAGGAGACCGGTGCGCGTGCGACGCTCAACCCGCTGGCGACCGTCAGCGGGGGCGACGCCGTGTGCACCCGCGTCCTGTGGCTCGACGGCCTCGAACCCCGGCGCAACCGCGGCGGCTGTTTCGACAGCGCCCGACGCTGCATTTACATACACGGCACGGTGGACGAGCGGCGTCTCGGGCGGCCTTCCTCGATAGGCTGCGTGCGCATGGGCAACGCCGACGTCGTCGAGGTGTTCGACGCGCTCGACGAGGATTCGCTGGTGTGCCTGGTTCACGAGCGCCCGCGCGCCGCGGAATGCGCCCGCGACGTTCAGGAGGTTTGAATGGACGATCCGCGCCGCGATTTGATCAGCGTCTATGAAGCCGGCGTGCGCCGCGTGCGCGGGTTCGACGCGGTGCGCGATTATCTTGAGCGCCGCACCGGGGCTTTGCCGCGCAAGCTCTGCATGGTCGCGGTCGGCAAGGCTGCGTCGGCGATGGCGCGCGGCGCGCTCGAAGCGCTCGGCGAACGGATCGCCGCCGGACTGGTCATTACCAAGCACGGGCACGTCGAAGCCGAGCTCGCCGCCGAACCGCGAATCGAGTGCGTCGAGTCCGACCATCCGGTGCCCGGCGCCGACACGTTGCGCGCCGGCGAGCGGCTGCTGGCCTGCTTGTCCGAGCACGCCGGGAGTGATCCCGGGAGTGATTCCGGGAACGATCCCAAGAGTGATACCGGGTTCCTGTTCCTGCTGTCCGGCGGCGCGTCGAGCCTGGTCGAGGTGCTGCCCCGGGGAATGGAGCTTGACGATTTGCGCCGTCTGACCGAGGCGCTGCTTGCGGGCGGGCTCGACATCGCCAGGATGAACCGGGTGCGCCGC
>CAZKLI010000035.1:0-15023 GCA_964553575.1 uncultured Chromatiales bacterium | reverse complement strand
CCGTACTTGACCGCCCGGGGGCCTGCGGCGTTGCATGCAAGGTTGCCGCCGAGGGTCGAGTAGTCGGCGCTGCTCGGGTCGGGCGGCCAGAAAAAACCGTGAGGCTTGCAGTAGTCTTGAATCGAGCGGTTGGTCGCGCCGGGTTCGGAACGCAAGGTGCGGTTTGCGGCGTCGATGGCAATGACGTTGTTCATGCGTTCGAACGAGACGACGACGCCGCCGCGTACCGGCACCGCGGCGCCGGTGGTCGCGGTGCCGCGGCCTCTCGCGGTGACGGCGACGCGGTGGTCGCGGCATTCGCGCACCGTTGCGGCAACTTGCTCATGGTTGCGCGCGAAAACCACGACGTCGGGGACCGCGTGCAGGCGGCTGTTGTCGTAGCCGTAAGGCCAGCAATCGGCGGGCGCCGTCAGCACTTCACCGCCCGCGGCTTCGCGCAGGCAGTTTATGAATTTCTCGTCGAGCACGAGAGATGCCGGGTCAGTCTCCCTCCAGCAGCCGGTCGATCAAGTCGCACAAGCAGTGTATGACCAGCAAGTGCACTTCCTGTATGCGCGCGGTGGACTTTGAGGGCACCCGGATCTCGACGTCGTCCTCGCTCAGCAGTTCGGCCATGGGGCCGCCGTTGCTGCCGCTCAGCACGATGACTTGCAGGCCCTGCTTATGCGCCTGCTCGATCGCTTCGTTGACGTTGCCCGAGCTGCCGCTGGTGCTGATTGCGAGCAGCACGTCGCCGGGGCGGCCCAAGGCTTCGATCTGGCGCGCGAAGACCCGTTCGTAACGGTCGTCGTTGGCGATCGAGGTCAGCGTCGAGGTGTCGGTGGTCAGCGCGATCGCGGCGAGTCCCCGCCGTTCCTGCTCGAAGCGGTTGATCATTTCCGACGAAAAATGCTGTGCGTCGGCGGCGGAGCCTCCGTTGCCGCAGCTCAAGACCTTGTGTCCGGCTTTGATTTGCGCCGTCGTCAGTTCGGCGGCGCGCACGATCGGGTCCCGAAGCTGGGTTCCCGCAAGGCGTTTGGTTTCGATGCTGTCTTCAAACAGCTCGGATACACGGTCTAAAGAGTTCACGGCGAATGTGTTTCATAAAGTGAAGTTGGGTGGATTGTAGCACCGCGGGTCTCACCAATCGCCCCCGAACGCGTTTTTTATCCAGTTGGGCGCTTGTGACACGTCGCCGTCGAACGCGACGACGTCAAACCGCGTCGGGCCGTCGTGGCCGCGGACTTTGATGAACTCGTGCGCGCAGCGGACGATTTTCGCTTGTTTGTCCGAACCGACGCTTTCGGCGGCGTTGCCGTAAGCGTTGTTACGCCGGTAACGGACTTCGACGAAAACCAGCGTGTTGCCGTCTTGCATGACCAGGTCTATTTCCCCGAACACGGTGCGGTAATTACTGCAGACCGTGTTGAGCTTACGTCCTTTCAAAAAATCTTCCGCGCGTTTTTCGGCGGCTTTACCGAGTTCCGCGTTCGGCGAGGTCATTGCGTCTCTCACAGAAAGCCGAGCGGCACGGGTCTGCCTCTCGAGAACTGCGCCCACGGCAGCTTGCGAAACAGGCGCCGGTTCTCGCCGATGGATATTTCGCCGGTCTGTCCCCTGAGAGGAAAACGCGCAATCTGCATATGCTTGAGGCGTTTTGCCAACGCCCGGGCGTCGGCGCCCAACGCGACGAGCCGGGGGTATTCTTCGGGTTTCGCATCGGCGCTCGCTTCGTTCAGGATGATTGCCGGGACGTCGCAATAAATCAGCCCGTCGAGGTCGCGTTTTCTCCCGAGCGTTCCGGGTTTGTACGCGTGCGAGGTGGCGTAGGTCGGCAATTTATCCAAGTAGTGAAATTTCATCTGCGGAAAAATCATGACGGCGCGCAAATGATCGGCAAACAGCATTGCGGCGCTGAGATCGTCGCGCGGTCGTGGATTGAACCGCGGTTTCTCGCCCAGGGCGACCGAAACAAGGCGGTGTCGCTCCCGGCTTTGGTCGAGCTGGAACAATGATTCGATGACGACTGCGTAGTCAACGAAGCTCGGGTCATAACGGCTGATTGCACGGATTGTGCCGCCGAGCGCGGTGTATTCCGCCTCGAACGTGCGGTAAAGACGTTCTCCCCACTCGTCGTCGGGCGCAAGAACCGCAATGAAGCTGTGCCCGTCTTCCCATATCTTATGCGCGGCTTGTGCGGCCTCGTTTTCAGGCAGCAGACCGAACTGAAACAGATTGTCCGCGGACGCGGGTGCGTCGGCGGTTGCATAGTTCAGGCTAATGGTCGGAACGCTGACGTTGCCGTTTGCGATCAACGCGTCGATTTCCCGTTTCAAGAGGGGGCCGATTACCAGGTCAACGCCCTCGTCCGCCACCGCTTTGGTGTAAATACCGACGATGTCGGTTGACTGGTCGGTGTTATGCGTGACGACGGTGAATTCAAGCGTCGTCGCCTGGTTTTCCGCGCCGAAAAAGCCTTTTCTCACCGCTCTGCCGGCTTTGGCGTAATCGCCGGTCAGCGGCAGGAGCAGAGCGATCTTTTCGGGGCGGTCGCCGAGGTACTCCCAGCGCGCCCTCAGATCGTCCACAAGCAAGTCCGGCAGCGGCCAGCGCCGGTTGCGTTTCTTCCAGTCGGCGTAGCGGGTTTCGAGCCGGTCACGGTCGATTTCGAGCGGTGTCGCCAACGCCGCAAGCTCGAGCCACGGACGCACGTTTTTATCCGGGTCGTTCGCAAGCTTTTCCTTGACTTGCCACGGGTCCAGATTCAGCAACGCGGTCCACATTCTGGAGACGTTTTCCGGTCGTTGGTCTTTGTCCAGCATCTTGTGCAAGGCAAGGTGCGTTTCTATGCCTCGAACGAAGTCGTCGCCCGTCATGAACGCGTACGCCGACAGTTCCAACGCGCGTATGCGCGTTTGCTCGTCGCCTTGCTTGACGAGTTCTTCCGGCAGCGCCGTGAGAATTCTTTCCGGCTGGTCGGTTTGACGGTAAAAGCGCGCTTCGGCGACGCGCTTCTTAAGCAAAAATGGGTCTTCCAAGTCTTGTTCGGACGTTTCCAGCAGATAACGGTAGGCATTCAGGGGGTGGCCGGCGTCGAGCAGAATCTCCGCCGCGCGCACCTGCACGATTTGACGCTTGGGGGGAGGCAGTTTGGGGGCGAATTCCCACAAATGGGCGGCGGCGGCGGTTGCTTTGCCTTCGTCGGCCAGTGCGTCGGCCCTGTTATATGCAATTTCTATGCGTTTATCTTGGAGCAGGCTGAACAAGTCGAATGTTTTTCCGCCACAGCCGAGTAAAAGCGGCGGGATGATTACCAAGAAGAGAAGCGACGGCGGCGGTAGGCGCATGGGCTTAGAATGTAAAATGCGGTGCACGGGGCGGTGTGTGATTCGACTGCCCCAAGTATATCTCATGTATGTCTCATGGCCGCGTCTTCCAAAGGCAAATTATTCGTCGTCGCCACCCCGATTGGCAATCTCGACGATATCGGTCGGCGCGCACTCGCGGCGTTACGCAACGCCGACTTGGTGCTTTGCGAGGACACCCGCGTCAGCTGGCGGCTGCTAGACCGCTACGGGGTCACCTCGCGCCTTTCAAGCCTGCACGAGCACAACGAACGGCGCCGCACCGCGCGGATTGTGCGGCAGTTGCGCGAAGGTCTGGTGATGGCGCTGATCAGCGACGCCGGAACACCGACGGTCAGCGATCCCGGTCGGAAAGTCGTCGCCGCCGCGCACGAGGCCGGGGTCGAGGTCGTTTCGGTGCCGGGGCCGAACGCCGCGGTTGCGGCGTTGGCGGGTTCGGGCGCCGACGCCGACCGTTTCGTGTTCGAGGGCTTTTTGCCGTCGCGGCGTCCTGCGCGGCTTGCCCGGTTGGAAAGCCTCAAGAACGAGGCGCGTACCATGGTGTTTTACGAAGCCCCGCACCGTATCGCGGCGATGCTTGAAGACCTTGCGGCGATTTTCGGCACGGGAAGGCGCGTCTGTCTCGCCAAGGAGTTGACCAAGGCGAACGAGCGTTTCGTGTGCGGTTCTCCGGAACAGGTGCATCGTTGGCTTGAGGGTGATGCAAAAAGGCGCAAGGGGGAGTTTGTCGTGGTGGTTTCCGGCGCGGCGGACGAACAACCGGAGGATGGCAAGTTGGATTGCTCGCCGATCGAACTGCTCGAAGCCCTGCTCGAGCATTTGCCGGCGCGCGTCGCCGCGGGGCTTGTCGCAAAGCTTGGCGGCGGCAGGCGCAACCAACTGTACCAGGCGGCGCTGGAAAAGTCGGGAAAACGTTAAGCGCGTTACCGCGCTCAGCGCCACTTGATCGAACAGCCGATGCTCGGGTGCTGTTGCGCCGGGCCGGCGCCGGTCGCGGCGACGGTTTTCATCGCTTCAAACAACTCTCTCTTGACGCCGGATTTATTCTGCATACCGCTTTCATCGAGGCGCCCCCGGTATTGCAGTTTCAAGTCCTTGTCGTAACCGAAGAAATCCGGGGTGCAGACGGCGCCGTAATCCTTGGCGGTGCCTTGGGTTTCGTCGAGCAGATACGGAAAAGAGAAGTTGAATTCTTCGGCTGCGATCTTCATGTTCTCGAAAGAGTCTTCCGGGTAATCGGTCGGGTCGTTCGACATGATCGCGACCGAACGCACCCCGTGTTCGAGCAGCTCGTCGGCGTCGAGGACGATCTTGCGGCGCACCGCTTTGACGAAAGGGCAGTGGTTGCAGATGAACATGACCAAAGTGCCTTTTTCACCGCGGCAGTCGGCGAGCGTGTAGAAGCGGCCGTCGGTTGCGGGCAATTTGAAGTCGGGCGCCGCTCGACCGAGTTCGGCCTTAGGTGTCAAGGTTTCGGCCATTTTGAAGTTCGTCAGGGCGTGATATACGTGGTTGGCATAAGCAAGTTCGGTGCCGGCTTAACGCTTCACAGGCCGCCCGGCGGCGCCGTCCTTGTGTCCGGTCACGCCGTTCCTGAAAGCGACCCGGTTTGCTGGTGAGCGGCAACGCCGATATTGCACCAAACGGCGAAGCGTGCGTCAAACGCGCCATACCTGATACTATACGTCACCGCGCCGAACGCCGTACCGGTTCGACGTCGTCTTGCCGGGTGTCGGCGACGGTGTCGGCGGATTAGGGCGCAGACCAAGACTGGAGTTTCCGCCGTGGCTCTGCGCCGTGGTACCGGGGAAGCGCAAAGGTGGGCGAACCTCCGGTTTGGCGGTCTGATTTTACCGATTGCGGTTGTGCACCGCTGATTGACCTGCGCGGCTTTTGCCGCGGCTTGAACCATATAAATATGACAAACGCTTTTACGTTCACCTCCGAATCGGTTTCGGAGGGGCATCCCGACAAGATCTGCGACCAAATATCCGACGCCGTCTTGGACGCGCTTCTCGCCGAGGATAAAAACGCGCGGGTGGCGTGCGAGTCATTGATTAAAGACAACACGGTGGTGCTCGCCGGCGAGATCACTTCACGCGCCGAAGCCGATTACGAGGCGTTGGTCAGGAGCACGCTGCGGAACATCGGCTACACCGACCCGGTGCTGAAATGTTGCGCCGATACCTGTGAAATCAGCAACCTGCTGGGCCGGCAGTCTCCCGACATCGCCCAAGGGGTTGACCGCCGTGAACGCAATCAGCAAGGCGCGGGAGATCAGGGGCTGATGTTCGGTTACGCAACCGACGAAACCGACCGCTTCATGCCCGCACCCATAGATTACGCGCATCGTTTGGTCAAGAGACAAGCCGAGGCCAGAAAGAGCGGAGAGATCGCGTGGCTGCGTCCCGACGCGAAAAGCCAGGTTACCTTGCGTTATGAAAACGGTCGCCCGGCGGCGTTCGACACGGTTGTGCTTTCAACCCAGCACGACAAGGGCGTTACGCAGGAAGAGATCGAGGCGGCGGTCATGGAAACCATCATCAAGCCCGTGCTGCCGGGCGAATGGCTGACACGCGAGACGAAGTACTGGATCAACCCGACCGGGGCGTTCGAGATCGGCGGGCCGGCGGGAGACTGCGGCCTGACCGGGCGCAAGATCATCGTTGACACCTACGGCGGCATGGCGCGGCACGGCGGCGGCGCTTTTTCCGGCAAGGATCCGTCCAAGGTTGACCGGTCGGCGGCCTACGCCGCCCGTTACATCGCGAAGAACGTCGTTGCGGCGGGGCTTGCCTCAAAATGCGAAGTACGGCTGTCGTACGCGATCGGCGTCGCCGAGCCGACTTCGGTTGATATAGAAACTTTCGGCACCGCCCGCAAGGGCGCGTCCGACGAGCGCGTCGGCGAATGCGTCCGGCGGCATTTTGACCTGAGGCCGCGCGGCATTATCGAGATGCTCGACCTTTTGCGCCCGATTTATTTGGCGACCGCCGCTTACGGACATTTCGGCCGCGACGAGTCCTCCGGCGGGTTTCCCGGAGCGTTTCCCGGGGCGTTTCCATGGGAACGATGTGATAAAGTGCAAGCCTTGCAAGCGGAGTTTTCCCGATGAGCCGTCCGGCGCCTGAATTGCACGAAGACTACAAAGTGGCCGACATTGGCTTGGCCGATTGGGGTCGCAAGGAAATTGCGATCGCCGAGACCGAAATGCCGGGTCTGATGGCCTTGCGCGAGCGTTATCGGGACAAGAAACCGTTGCAGGGCGCGCGTATCGCGGGTTGTCTGCACATGACGGTGCAGACCGCGGTGCTGATTGAAACCTTGTTGGAGCTCGGCGCCGAAGTGCGCTGGTCGTCGTGCAACGTTTTTTCGACGCAAGACCACGCCGCGGCGGCGATGGCGGCGCGCGGGGTGCCCGTCTTTGCTTGGAAAGGTGAAAGCGAAGACGAATATTGGTGGTGCATCGATCAGACGATTCACGGGGACCCCGCGTGGCGACCGAATCTGCTTCTCGACGACGGCGGCGACTTGACCAAAGTCATGCACGATCGTTATCCCGAGCTGCTTGCGAAGGTCAAGGGCGTGTCCGAGGAAACGACGACCGGGGTGCAACGCCTGTACGAGATGCACCGCAAGAACGAGCTCGGAACCGTCGCTTTCAACGTCAACGACTCGGTGACGAAATCCAAATTCGACAATATCTACGGATGCCGCGAGTCGCTTCTTGACGGCATCAAGCGGGCGACCGACGTGATGATTGCGGGCAAGACCGCGGTTGTCTGCGGTTACGGCGCGGTCGGGAAAGGATGTGCGCAATCGCTGCGCGGGCAAGGCTGCATCGTATGGGTCACCGAGATAGACCCGATTTGCGCGTTGCAGGCGGCGATGGAGGGATACCGCGTGGTGACGATGGACTACGCCGCGGATAAAGCCGATATTTTTGTTACCGCGACCGGCAACCTGAACGTGATAAACCGGGGACATATAGAACGCATGAAAAATCAGGCGATCGTTTGCAACATCGGCCACTTTGACAACGAGATAGACGTAGCCGGGCTTGAAGACTGCGACTGGGAAAACATCAAGCCGCAAGTTGACCACGTTATCTTCCCCGACGGAAAGCGCGTCATCCTGCTCGCCGAAGGCAGGCTGGTCAATCTCGGTTGCGCGACCGGGCATCCCAGTTTCGTGATGTCGAATTCTTTCACCAACCAGGTGCTGGCTCAGATCGAATTGTGGAACAACGCGGGGCAATACGGCCTCGGAGTTCACGTGTTGCCGAAGCATCTTGACGAGGAAGTCGCCCGCTTGCATCTGGACAAGCTCGGCGTTCGACTGACCGAACTGACCGGGGAGCAGGCGCGCTACATCGGGGTCGAAGTCGGGGGGCCGTACAAACCTGAAGACTATCGCTACTGAGTCGGCGCCGCGTGCCGGTGCAAACGTAGTGAAAGCGCCTCGCGTTTATTGCGATTCGCCCCTGTCCGAGGGGCGCGAAATCAACCTTGACGATGAACGCCGCCATTACCTGGCCCACGTTCTTAGGCTGGCGCCCGGGGCGCCGGTCGTTCTGTTCAACGGCCGTTGTGAGTTTGCAAGCCGCGTGTTGTCGCTCGGCCGGCGCGAGGCGCAAGTGCTATGCGAACGCGAACTCGCGCCGTTGCCTGCGTCGCGGTTGCGGGTCAGCCTTTACTTGTCCGTGGCGAAAGGGCGGAGCATGGACCTCGCGGTGCAGAAAGCGACCGAACTCGGCGCCGCTTCGATACAGCCGGTGCTTGCCGCCCGTTCGGTTGTCCTGGCCGAATCCCGGGGAGAGGGGCGTTGGGAGCGCAAATTGGCGCACTGGCGAGCCATCGCCCGCGCCGCCTGCGAGCAGTGCGGGCGTGCGGATTTGCCGGAAATCGCCCGGCCCGCGGCGTTTGACCGGATCGTCGCGCCGCAAGGCGCCGCCGCCTTTGTATTGGATCCCGACGGAGAACGGAGCTTGATTTCGGCGGCGCGTGCGCTGACGGGTTCTTGTGTCGCCGCGTTGATCGGCCCGGAGGGAGGTCTGACCGAGGACGAATCGCGAGCCGCGCAGGAGAAAGGTTTTACTCCGGTGTCGTTGGGCCCGCGCCTGCTGCGCGTTGAAACCGCGGTCGCCGCTTCGCTGAGCGTGCTGCAGGCGCTTTATGGTGACATGGATGGTGATATGGGCGACGACTCGCCTGAAGCCGGGCCGTCCGGCGGGTGACGGATTCAGTAATGGGCTGCGACGTAGTCTTCGATCAGGTTCTTGAAATCGTCGGCGATGGTGTCACCTTTTAAGGTAACGTTCTTTTTTCCGTCCACGTACACCGGTGCGACCGGCTGTTCGCCGGACCCGGGCAGGCTGATGCCGATGTTGGCGTGCTTGCTTTCGCCGGGGCCGTTGACGACGCAGCCCATGACCGCGACCGACATGTTCTCGACGCCCGGGTGGCGCTGTTTCCATTCGTTCATCCGTGCGTCAAGGTAATCGCGGATTTCTTTCGCCAGCTCGCGGAAATAAGCGCTGTCGGTGCGTCCGCAACCGGGACAGGCGACGACGTCGGGGCTGAACGCACGCAGCCCGAGGCTTTGCAGTATTTCCCGTGCAACCCGGACTTCCTCGGTGCGGTCGGCGCCCGGCTCGGGCGTCAACGAGACCCGGATGGTGTCGCCGATCCCTTCGGCGAGCAGGATGGCCAGCGCCGACGCTGACGACACCGTGCCTTTTCGCCCCATGCCGGCTTCGGTCAGACCGAGATGCAGGGGATAGTCGCACTCGGCGGCGAGACGGCGATAGACCTGCATCAAGCCCCTGACGTTGCTGAGTTTGCACGATACGACGATGCGGTTGTGCGCCAAGCCGATTCTTTCGGCCAGCGCCGCGCTTGTCAGCGCCGATTCAACGAGGACTTCACGCGTGATTTGCGCCAGCGGTTTCGGTTTCGAGCGCGCGGCGTTTTCGTCGAGCCGCCGTGCGAGAAGGTCTTGATCGAGACTGCCCCAGTTGACCCCGATGCGAACGGGTTTGTCGAAACGGCAGGCGCACTCGATCATGCGCGTGAAATGCGGGTCGTGCAGGTCGCCCCTGCCGATGTTGCCGGGGTTGACGCGCAATTTGTCGAGCGCTTCGGCGCATTCAGGATAGCGTTCGAGCAGGGTGTAGCCGCTGAAGTGGAAATCGCCGACCAGGGGAACGGGCGTTCCGAGCACCGCAAGGCGTTCGACGATTTTCGGCGTTGCCTGCGCCGCGGCCTTGTCGTTGACGGTAACGCGCACGATTTCGGCGCCTGCACGGGCGAGCGCCGCGATTTGGGACGTGGCTTCGGTGATTTTGCCGGTTGCGACGTCGGTCATCACTTGGACGACAACCGGGGAATCGCCTCCGATTGTGACGCCGCCGACTTGAACGGCGGCCGAGCGTCTCCGGGGTTTCAGGGGGTTGTCGTCGTGTGTTTCCATGGCAAACGTTATTATAATGATTGAGTTGCCGCGTTTCTCGGGAAATCAACGGTGATGAAGCAGCATATTATCGAATGCAGAACAAAAGGGCGGGGGCTTTACGAGCTGACCGACTCCGTGCAGGCGCACGTTCCCGACGGCGACGACGGGATGTGCAACGTGTTCATCCACCATACCAGCGCCTCGTTGATTATCACTGAAAACGCCGACCCTGAGGTTCATCGGGACCTTGAACGGCTGATTTCACGCCTTGTCCCCGACGGCGACCCCCTGTTTCGTCACGTCACCGAAGGCCCCGACGATATGCCCGCTCACGTGCGCTCGGCGCTGACTCAGGTTTCCGTGGCGATTCCGATTGAGAAAGGCCGTCTGACGCTGGGTGCGTGGCAGGGGATTTACTTGTGGGAGCACCGTACTTCGCCGCATCTCCGCCGGGTAACGGTCAGCGTATTCACCTGAGTTTTTCAACCGTCACAAAACATTTTGGGAGGTCAATTATGTCGGAACGTGAATTTTCAGATCGAATGACGCTCATGGAGCGTAAATTGCAAAGAATACGGCTCGCCATCATCGTCATTGCGGCTTTTTTTGTATATCAGGCAATCGGCCCTCTGACCTTCGGCGGGGAACGGATCGAGGCCTGGGACACGGTGAAAGTGAGGGAGCTGCTTGTCGTCGATGAGCTGGGAAAGGTCGTCGCTCACTTAAACGCCAGTGAAGACGGCGCGGAATTGGTCTTGAACGATGCCGCCGGCAACCGCGTGGCCGCAACCGGGACCGGGATTGTATTGACGTCGCCGAAAGACGGAGATCGCGTGGAGCGGCTGCGGATTCCGGAATAGGACGTTGAAAGAACGGCGTTTGGCGTGCGGTTCGGACAATTTCCGCGTACTCAATCACCGGTGCTGTAATTTCCCCAAACCGTCTCCTGCGGTTCCACGATATTGTGCGCTTGAGCAAGTTCGTTCGTGAAATTCACCGGGTGGGACCGTTCTGCGCAATAGATGATGTTGACGTGGCGCTTACAGACAAATTTGTGCACGGTTTCCGTCATTTCTTGTTGTGTCACTTCAATCAGCTTACGGGCGCCGAGCGGCGTGATTGCGTAACAATACGCGTCTATCAAAGAGCGTTTCGGATAGAAAATTTCATTTTTTTTGGACGAGGCGGTTGTAATGGAACTAGTTGTCCCAAGTACGATAACGTCTTTGAATCTGAGTGCCGGAATGGGTGAGCGGAACACGGTGCCTTGTTGCATAATCAGTATCGGCTCTCCGGTTTTTACGCAGTTCAACCACGTCTTGAAATGCAGGTAGAAGTCTCTTATATCACTGGGAAAAGAGAAAGATTCCAAGCGCCTTTCATTCCAAGTCAGATTGTGCCGCTTGAAGAAATCCAAGATGTTCGAGTAATTTTCGGCCGTCAAGATTTCTAATCTATTGTGCTCCCCGTACTGCTTTCCGGACTTAATACAGGCCTCTGCGGCTTTTTTCGCCAGAGGATTATCGCCGGTTATGGTTAAAACTTTCTTGGAAATTTTGACCGGCTTGATTTTTCGAATCGAAATCTGGACTTTGGCCGTCATGATTTTTCCCACGCTGAGACGTACTAATTCAGTCAGCCAAATTTTTACTTCAGGCCAGCTCGAACGCCATAGCTTTACATCATCCGTTACAGGGTTGCCGAACAATTTTTCGCCTGCAATCAAAGAATCGTGCCATCGCCGCAACTTCTTGGAGAAGATTCGGGCAAAGACGCGACTAACGAGAGGTGTCACTTTCAGTTTTTTTCGTAGTTTCCCCAAACTTCCTCGGGAGACGGACTGCTTGGGTAACGCGCGTCAATTGTTGAGAAATCATAGCTGAAGTCCGCCAGATAGGGGTGGTAGTAAAGTATGTCAAGCCGGTCTTTGTTGATGAAGGAATCCGCCGGCAAAATCAACTCTCGGTCCGCCGCATCTACAAGGATACGTGCACCGGACGGAGAAATTGCGTAGCAATGCGCGGCGGCGAGAACTTTCATCGGGTAGAAAATTTCTCTTGGTCGGGGGCACCTTATATCCTTGTAACGGTAATTTCCGGTTGTAAAGCTGGGCCTTGACAGTAGAATCGCGTGCTTAAATCTTAAAGGAGGAATCGGGGACCGGAACTCCGCGTCATGTTCGAGTATGATAATCGGTTCGTCGAAATCAATGCAGCGTTGCCACAGCAGGTAATGTGAAGCGAAGCATCCCATTTCAGGCAAAGGATCTTTGCCTTTATCAAAGTTGTAATCCGTATGAAACCACGTGAAACCGTGTCGAATAAAGAAATCGTGCGCTTCAAACTTGCTTACTGCGGGGAATATTTCGAGCCCGTGATGTTCGCCGTGCTGCTTTGCCGACTCGATGCAACGTTCAGCCGCTTTCAGTGATTGCGGCAGGTTGACCAGAGTAATGATGAATTTTTTGGCCGGCTTGACCGGCTTGATGGTTTGTACTCGGACTCGTACGCCGAGGGTTCTCGCTTCAATCCATAAATTATTTCTGTACCGCCGGGGAAGCCAGGAGAAAGGCATGTAAAGCGCGTCAGCAATTTTCTTCTTAAATGCATTCCAGAGCTTTTCTTCGTTGAGAGGAGCGCCTAAAACCCTGTCCGGGTTTTGCAATTTGTTGCGCCATTCCCGTACTTTCTGAAACCGTGAGAAAAACCGTAGTATAAAACGACGGACGAAGGCCGGTGTCAGGCTTAGTTTAAATCGTCTCATTTCTTGTTGCGGGTAATACGTCAGGACAGTCCGAACTTAGTTGAAGGATGTTTTCACTGATGTTTCTCCTTGTTGCAGCAATATACGGGCTTCTTTGTTGGCGACCGAAGAGAACCTGACGTCAAGGTCTACAGGGGGAGGGTGATAGTAAAGGATGTCCACGTTTTTCTTATTCATAAAGAGGTCCACCGGCGGCAATAGTTGTCGCGGTGCTTTTTCGAGCAGCGTTTGCGCGCCTTCCGGCGTGATTGCGTAACAGTGCGTACCTCTCAAGAACCTCCAGGGGTGGAATATCTCCCGTTTTTTATCCCTGGAAATCTTGCTTACGATGTGGTTAAAGAAGTAGGGTTTGCCGAGCATGATGACGTGTCTGAATCTTAACTCCGGAATTGAATCGACGAACACGCTGTCGTGTTCCAGAATCATGACTGGTTTTCCGATTTCTACGCAGCGGCGCCACAGATTGTAGTGTGAGGCGAAGCATCCCATTCCTGCGTACGGATCGGTTGTTTCGGCGTACTCCTTGTTCCAGGCCAGACCGTGTCGAATGAAAAAATCGTGTGACTCGAATTTGTTTGTTCCAGGCACGATTTCCAGGTTGTAAGCTTCTCCATGTCGTTTTGCAGACTCGATGCAGCGTTCGGCGGACTGTACGGACGGAGGTAAGTTGGTCAGGGTGATTAGAAATTTTTTAGCCGGTCTGATTGGTTTTATGGTTCTCGCTTGGGCACGCACTCCGATGGTTCTGAGTTTTATCCATTGAGTGAGAAACCAGTATTGGGTGAACGGCCTCAAGTCCCGTTTGAATTGGTTCCATAGCTTGCCTGCGGTTGGATCGGCTCCGAACATGTTTTCGGGAGACACGAGGTTCTCATACCATACTTGCATTCTGCGGGCGTGCAGAAGTTTCAGGAAATATTTGAGGACGACCGATTTCAGCATGGATGGAGCGAGGTTTTGCAGTGCCTGCGTTCGTTGTTTCGTTGGCTGGCGCCCCGGGCAGGATTCGAACCTGCAACCTTCCCCTTAGGAGGGGGACGCGCTATCCAGTTGTGCCACCGGGGCTCGATTTTCCTGTTTCCAAGTATAAGTCCCATTTTCAGGATTTTCAAAAAACGCTTGTCGGGAAATTGGCGCCGTTCGTCGGATTCTTGCGCCGTCGTGCTCGACCAGGTGGGACGCTTGGTGCGCGCGCCGCCCTCCGGTTCGAGCAAGCGTTGGTACCGAGGGTGGGACTCGAACCCACACGGGTGTTACCCCACCGGATTTTGAGTCCGGTGCGTCTACCGGTTCCGCCACCTCGGCGGGGGAACCGGTGCATTGTAAACCAACAACCGGCGGAGAGGAAATGCAAGTTTTGCTGCAAAAGGTTTCGGAATGCACCGAGCGGCTTGGACTGTCGGATATCCACGTCCACGCCGGTTGCCCGATTTATCTGCGCGTGAACGGGCAAATGGCCTTGTTGTCCGAAGACTGCGCGGCTGCGGACGACGTTTGGGCGTTCGCCGAGCATTTCATGACGTCCGAGTTGAAACAGAGATGGTTGAACGAGAAATCACTCGACCTCGGAGTCGAACACGACGGATGCAGATACCGTGCAAACTTTTATTTTGAGTCGGGACAGCCGGCGGTGGCGTTGCGCAAAATCGAGAAGCGCGCGCCGACGTTGGAGGAGCTTGGTATGCCGCCCTCGGTCGGCCCGGCCCTTGCCGCTCGGCACGGCCTTGTCTTATTGACCGGCGCAACCGGCGCCGGCAAGTCAACTTCGCTGGCGGCGATGGTCAATCACGTTCTGAGCACCCGCGCGGTGCATTTGCTGACGATCGAAGACCCGGTCGAATTTCGGTTTCATTCACGGCGCTCGCTGGTCTCTCAAAGGGAAATAGGCGTTGACGCGGTCTGTTTCAAGTCGGCTCTGCGCGCGGCGTTCAGGGAAGACCCCGATTTGATCCTGATCGGTGAGATGCGCGACGTTGAAACAATTTCGCTGGCGCTGAGCGCCGCCGAAACCGGGCATCTGGTGCTCGCCACGTTACACACCTCCAGCTGCGCGGGGGCGGTCGGCCGCATCGTTGACGCGTTTCCTTCCGGTGCGCGGGACCAGGTGCGGACTCAGCTGGCCGACGGTTTGCAGATGGTGGTCAATCAGCGTCTTTTAAGTCGAGCCGACGGGAACGGCCGGGTGGCGGCGTTTGAGGTGTTGCTTGCAAATAACGCGGTGCGGAATCTGATTCGAGAGAACAAGGTGCACCAGCTGACCGGCGTGATCGAGACCGCCGGTTCCCAGGGCATGATTTCGATGAGAAAGGCGCTTGCGGCGCTGCGTGCCGCGGGCGCCGTTTTCGATGAATCGCCCGTTGACCCGGACGCCTGCCGGGCGGCGGACGACCGGCGCGGAGGGACGGCGTGAAAGCGTTGTCTGCAATTTTTTCGCGTTCCCGAAGAGTCGGCGTGGGTTTCGAC
>CAZKLI010000034.1:0-7098 GCA_964553575.1 uncultured Chromatiales bacterium | reverse complement strand
GCAGGAAAGCCGCGACGCCGACCGACGCCGTTTTGTGTTTCAGCCGCATCCCGAGCACGCCGGCGGCGGCGAAATCTTTCGGCGATCCTGAAAGCGGCGCCCAAGCTTTCGTCGGCGGTTCGGGCGTCGGCTCGGGCGTCGGTTCGGGCATCGGCTCGCGCGGCGACTCGGGCGGCGACTCGGGCGGCAAGGCTCGCTTTGGCGCAATGTTTCGTATAATGACGCCCCGACGCCGCACGACGGCCTCCATGGAATCTGAAACGTTCAGTCTGCTTGCTTTCGTCCTCTATCTCGCCGCCGCCGGCGTGCTCGGGATGCGGCTGAAACACAAAACGGCGTCGGTCGGCGTCGCGGCTTTCCTGCTGTGGCTTTTCGCGCTCGCCGGACACGCCGCGGGCGCGGGTACCTCGATGTTCACGCCCCAGGACGTCAACCAAGGGGGCAACCAGGGCGTCAACCTCGCCTTTTTCAAGGCGGGTTCGGTCACGGCGTTGCTGATCGCCGCCATCCTGCTGTTCAACTGCCTGCGCAAGCCGCTGGCGGCCGCGGCGGTGTTCGTGCTGCCGGTCACGGCGCTGTTCGTCCTGCTCGGCGCTTTCGACGACCACCGCGTAATCGTCGCGGCGACCGGCGGCGTGCACGTCACACATATATTGTCGTCGCTGCTGGCGTACAGCGTGCTGGGCTTGACCGGCGTTCAGGCAATCACGCTGCATTTCCAGAACCGCGGCCTCAAGGAAACGAACGCCGGGCCGCTGCTCGGCGCCTTGCCGCCGCTCGACGCGATGGAGTCTTTCCTCTTTCACCTGCTCACGCTGGGATTCGCCTTGCTGACGTTGAGTTTGGTCACGGGATGGATTCACCACCACGATTTACTCGCCCAGAGCTTGATGCACAAGACGGTCCTCAGCGCGGGCGCGTGGCTGATTTTCGCGGCACTGCTCTTGGGGCGCCTGTTCGCGGGCTGGCGCGGAGCGGTTGCGGTGAGGCTGACGCTCATCGGCGCCGGCTTGCTCGTCGTCGGCTACCTGGGTTCCAAGTTCGTACTCGAATACGTCTTGCACCGCGTCTGACGGCGCACCGCCCCGCTCCCCAAGCTCAAGCCTAAGCGCAAGCCCAAACTCAAGCATAAGCTCAGGCCCAAATTCAGGGAACAGCGCAAGAAACGACGCAAAACAAACCCAAGTCCATGACCCTTGAAAACATCTCAACCACGACGTTGCTTTCGACGCTGCTCGTGTTGTTCGTGCTGTCGGCTTTCTTCTCGGGCTCGGAAACCGCGCTGATGAGCGTCAACCGTTACCGCCTCGCGAACCTTGCGCGACAGGGAAACAAGCGGGCGCGCATGGTCATGCGTCTGCTGGAGAAACCCGACCGGCTGATCGGCTTGATCCTGTTCGGCAACAACCTCGCCAACATCCTGATCGCCCAACTGGCGACTTTTCTCGGCTACCGCCTGTACGGCGACGCCGGCATCGCCGCCGCCACCGGCATCCTGACTTTCATGATGCTGATTTTCGCCGAACTTGCGCCGAAGACGCTGAGCGCGCTGCACCCTCAGGCGGTCGCGATGCCCGCGGCGCTGATTTACACGCCGCTGATGACGCTGCTGTACCCGCTGGTTTGGTTCATTACCCTGCTCGCCAACGCGCTGCTCAAGACGCTCGGGGTATCGTCGGCCACCGAGACCGTCAACCCGTTGAACCGCGAGGAATTGCGCACGGTGCTGGCGAGCTCGGGGAGGAACATCCCGCCGCAGTATCAGGACATGCTGCTCGGAATACTCGATCTGGAGAAGAAGACGGTCGAGGACATCATGATTCCGCGCAACGAAATCGTCGGCATAGACCTCGACGGCGACCTCGAAGAAATCGAGGATCAGCTGCTGAACACGAACTACACGCGCATCCCGGTCTATCACGGCGACGTCAACAAAGTCACGGGCGTGGTCCACGTGCGTGACCTGCTGCCGCTGGCCAAAGAAGGCGAGGTGACCAAGGAAGCGTTGATAAAGGCCGGGCACGCGCCTTTCTACGTGCCGGAAAACTCGACGCTGCTGCACGTCCTGGCGGAGTTCAAGAACCGCAAGCGCCGGCTGAGCCTGATCGTCGACGAATACGGCGACGTGCAGGGGCTGGTCACGCTTGAGGACTTGCTCGAGGAAATCGTCGGCGAGTTCACCAGCGACCCCGCGACCTACGACCTCAACATAGAACGCCGGCCCGACGGCAGCGTCATCGCCGACGGCGGCTGCCACATACGCGAACTGAACCGCGTGCTCGGCTGGCGTCTCAACGAAGACGGGCCGAAGACAATCAACGGCGTGGTGCTCGAATACCTCGAGTCCATACCCGAGAAAGGCACCTGCATCCTGCTAGACGGCCATCCGCTGGAAGTCATCAAGACTCAGCAAAACGCAATCAAGGCGGTCAGGATATCGCCCAAGCTCGCCGCCGTGGAAGAAGAAGACCGCGCGCGGCAATAGGGTGAAAGGATGAGACAAAGACTGTGGCGTCTTTACGACGGCGTGGTGCTCGGCAAGCCGGCGGCGGCGCTGTTCGGGCTGGCGGTCGTCGTCGCGTGCATGACGTTCTTCGCCCCGCGCTTCAAACTCGACGCGTCGGCCGACTCGTTGGTGCTCGAGAACGATGACGATTTGCGCTACTACCGCGGCATCAGCGCAAAATACGGTTCCGACGATTTTCTGGTCGTCACCTACGCCCCGTCCCGGGAGTTGTTCACGCCGGACGCGCTGGCGAAGCTGAAAGCCCTGCAGGACGACCTCGCCGCGCTTGACGGCGTCAACCGGGTCGTCGGCATCCTCAACGTGCCGCTGCTCAACAGCCCGCACATCCCGCTGTCGGAGTTGTCAAAGACCCCGCGCACGCTCGAAACCCCCGGGGTTGACCTGCAGCTTGCAAAACGCGAATTCCTCGAAAGCCCCCTGTACCGGGACTTGCTGCTCAGCCGCGACGGGCGCGTGACCGCGTTGCTCGCCTACCTCGAACCCGACCGGCGTTACCGGACGCTGCTCGCCGAACGCGAACGGCTGCGCGCGCTCAAGCACGACGGATTGCTCGGCGCGGCGCGGGAGCGGGAACTGAGACGGGCGGAGGAGGACTTCAAGGATTATCACGCCGAATACGCGGCACGCTCACGCGAACGCGTCGCCGAGGTGCGCGAAGTGATGGACGGTCACCGCGCCGGGACCCGCATGTTTCTGGGCGGGGTCTCGATGATCGTCGCCGACATGATCAACTTCATCCAAAGCGACCTCGTCAACTTCGGCTCCGCAGTAACCCTGTTTCTGATCCTGACCTTGCTCGTGATCTTCCGCCGGCCGCGCTGGATCGTGATGCCGATGCTGTGCGCCGGGCTGACCGCAACCTTGACAATCGGCCTGCTGGGGCTGCTCGACTGGCCGGTCACCGTCGTGTCGGCGAACTTCGTCGCGTTGCTGCTGATCATCACCATGTCGATGACCATCCACCTGGTCGTGCGTTACCGCGAGACCCAGGCGCGTCATCCCGCCGCCGACAAGAAGACGATGGTGCGTCAGACCACGCACTTCATGTTCGAGCCGTGCGTTTATACGTCCTTGACCACCATCGTCGCTTTCGCCTCGCTGCTGGTCAGCGGCATCCGCCCGGTCATTGATTTCGGCCAGATCATGATCATCGGCATCTTCCTCGCTTTCGTCCTGGTGTTCACGCTGTTCCCGGCGTTCCTGACGTGCCTGCCGAAAGGGTCGAGCAAGGCGGAGAACGATTTCACCACGGCGCTGACCATGACCCTCGCGAACTTCACCCGCCGGCGCCACCGCTTGATCGTGTTCGTCGCGGCCGCGGCGGCGGTCGTAGCGGCGGCGGGCGTTGCGCAACTGAAAGTCGAGAACCGCTTCATAGACTACTTCAGCAAGGACACCGAAATCTACAAGGGCATGCTCGAGATCGACCGCAAACTCGGCGGCACCACCCCGCTCGACCTGATCCTCGACGCCGAACCTGAGACGCCTCCCGCCGAAGACGCCCCCGAAAACATGCCCGAATTCGAAGACGACGCAGCTTTTCTCGACGACGTCTTCGCCGAAATCGGCGTCGAGGAACAGACCGAATACTGGCTGACGCCGTACAAGATGGATGAAATCAAGCGCGTGCACGACTATCTCGACGCTCAGCCTGAAATCGGCAAGGTGCTTTCCCTGGCGACGCTGATCCGCCTCGCCGAGCAACTCAACAACGACCAGGCGCTCGGCGACGTCGAAACCTTGTTTCTCAGGAAACTCCTGTCGCCGGACATCAAGCGCATCCTGCTCGACCCGTACCTGTCGGAGGACGGAAAGCAGCTGCGCTTCAACGTGCGCGTAATAGACTCGGACAAGACGCTGAGCCGCAAGGAGTTGCTCGAACGCGTCGGCGGCGACGTGGAAAACAAGATGGGGTACGCCGGCGACCGCTTCCGGCTGACCGGGATGCTGGTGCTTTACAACAACATGCTGCAAAGCCTTTACGAATCCCAGATCCTCACGCTGGGCATGGTGTTCCTCGCGATTATGCTGATGTTCGTCGTGCTGTTCCGTTCGTTCGCGCTCGCCGCCGTCGCGATCGCCCCGAACCTGCTCGCCGCGGGCTTGGTTCTCGGTTTCATGGGGTGGCGCGGGATTCCGCTCGACATGATGACGATTACGATTGCGGCGATCAGCGTCGGAATCGCGGTCGACAACACGATCCATTACGTCGTACGGTTCAAACGTGAGTTCAAGCACAATCACAATTACGCGCAAACCATACAACGCTGCCACGGCAGCATCGGCAAGGCGGTGTACTACACCTCGGTCACGATTATCGCCGGGTTCTCGATACTGTCGCTGTCGAACTTCGTTCCGACGATCTATTTCGGTCTTCTGACGGGGCTTGCGATGTTCGCGGCTTTGGTCGCGTCGCTGACGCTGCTGCCCTCGCTGCTGATGCTGTTCAAGCCGCTCGGCCCCGGCGCGGGCGGAGCCGCCGCGTGAAACGCCTGCCAAAAATGACCCGCAGCGGGCTGTCGCCGACTTTCGGCGTCGAAGCCGGCGACCAGTTCGGAACCGCCCGCCCGGTGCGGGTCGCGGGCGAGGCGGCGCTGACGTTGATTGTTGACGGGGGGGAACTGGTGACCCTGATGACGCTCGGCACCCATCCGGAAGAGCTCGCGCTCGGCTACCTGCGCAACCAGCGCCTGATCGAAAGCGTCGAAGACGTCGAATCGGTGACCGTCGACTGGGAACGCGAAAGAGCCGACGTCGTCACGCGCAAAGGACAAGGCATCGCAAAGGAGCTGCTGATGAAACGCACCGTCACCACCGGCTGCGGACAGGGAACGGTCTTCAGCTGCACGCTGGACAAGCTGTACGAAAACCGCCTGCCCGACGTCGAGCTGCGCCAGTCGGTGAT
Source organism: uncultured Chromatiales bacterium (assembly GCA_964553575.1). Taxonomy (GTDB): domain Bacteria; phylum Pseudomonadota; class Gammaproteobacteria; order Poriferisulfidales; family Oxydemutatoraceae; genus CAYFZO01. The sequence goes on along the minus strand of CAZKLI010000034.1, from coordinate 1,666 downwards.
CTACGCGCTGATGCGTGAAATCAGCCGCCGCAACGAAATCTACAAAGCGGCGGGCGCGGTGCACGGCTGTGCGTTGTGCCGCGGCAGTCGGATCCTGAAGTTCGTCGAGGACGTCGGACGCCACAACGCCGCCGACGCCGTCGCCGGCATGATGTGGCTCGAAAGCCTCGACGGCGCGGACAAGCTCTTCTACACCACCGGCCGGCTGACCTCGGAGATCGTGATGAAGACCGCGCAGATGGGCGTCCCGATACTGCTGTCGCGCTCGGGCGTGACCAACATGGGACTCGAGCTCGCGCGCGACCTGAACGTGATGATGATCGCCCGCGCCAAAGGCAAGGCGTTTCTGATCTATAACAAGCGCGAAAACCTCATCTACGACGAGAAGCCCGACCCGCGCTGAGAGCGCTGCGCTTCATTCACGAGCCGTTCAGGCCGACAGGTCGCCGACCAGCGATTTGCGCATCGCATCCGCCAGCGTCACCGCGCAAGCGTAGTTTTGGTGGTCGCACCCCGCGCTGACCACCGCACCGCCGACGGCGCCCGAAACTGCGTCGGGCGGCAGTTCGAAACGCAGGAAATGCACCGCCGAGGTCTTGTCCTCGGTCTCGCGCTCCAGATCCTCGTTGGAAACCGCGAATACCTTCGCGCCGTCGCCGACCTTGACCCAGGTCAGCCGGTCTATGCCGATCAGTTCGGCGAGCCGTGCCCGTCGCGCCGCCGCGTCTTCGTATTCGATCATCATCGTCGCTTTCCAGTTGCCGCCGTCGGGAATCAGCGGGTTATAGGCTTCAAGTTCCTCGGCGACGCCGCCGGCTTGAAATATCTTCTCGGCGCGCAGGATCTCCTGAATCTGGTATTGAATCGTCAGGCGGTCCTCAAAGTGCAAGGTGACGTGCTCGCCGACGGCGACGACGCGGTTTTTCTTGTGCGCGATGACCCGCTTGCGGAACTCGGCGCGCGCGGCGTCGTAGTCCTCCAGGCTCATCAAGTCCGAACGCGTCAACGGCTGCATCGGTCCGCCGGTCATATACCGTAGGCGGTCTTGAGCAGCGCCATCGGCTGCAGCGACGCCGCGCCGGCTTGCATCAGCGACGCGAGATGACGCCGCGCCAGCGTGCAGTCGCCGGTGAAGTAATCCGGAGCGCATTGGTCGGCCCTGCGCGCCGCGGGCCGGGCGATTTTCATCGCCGCGTCACGGCATTCGGACCTCGCCGCATAGACGCCGTCGTGCCCGGAGCAGCGCTCGATCACCGTCACTTCGGTGCCGGGCACCAACCGCAGCAGGTCGCGCGTCTTCAAGCCGACGTTCTGCACCCGGGTGTGGCAAGCCGCGTGGTAGGCGACTTTACCGAGACCGCGTTTGAAGTCGAGGTTGAGCAGGCCGTCGCCGTGACGCAGCATCAGGTACTCGGCGGGGTCGAAAACGCGGCTCTTGATCCGCTGCACCTCGGCGTCGTCGGGGAACATCAGCGGCAGTTCCTGCCTGAACGTCAACACGCACGACGGCACCGGCGCGACGACGTCGCAGCCGTCGTCGAGCAACCGTCCGAGCGAAGCGACGTTGGCTTGCTTGAATTTCTCGACCGCGTCGAGGTCTCCGATCTCGAATTTGGGCATCCCGCAGCATTTCTCACCGGGAACCGGCAAAACCGGGATGCCGTTG
>CAZKLI010000033.1:0-3209 GCA_964553575.1 uncultured Chromatiales bacterium | reverse complement strand
GCCGACGTTGACGACGGCGCGGGTTTCTCCGGTTGCGGAGAAGAAAGCGTCGTGGAAAGCCGGCGCCAGCGGCGCACCTTGACCGCCGGCGGCGAGGTCGGATTGGCGGAAGTCCGAGACGGTGACGCAGCCGGTTTGTTCAGCGACGACGCGAGGGTCGCCGATTTGCAGCGTGAACGGAGGGTCGGCGTCGGGGCGGTGCAGCACGGTTTGCCCGTGCAGGCCGATTGCGCGGATGGTTTCAGCCCGTAAATGCCGCCGGATCAGGTGCTTGACCGCGTCGGCGAACAGCCGTCCGAGCGTTTCGTGTTCCGCCGCGGCTTGCTGCAACGTCGTGATGTTTTCTTCCTGCAGAGCGAGCAGGCGGTCGCGGAGTTTTTGCGGAATCTCCCGGTTCACGCCCGCCAGCAGTTCGACGCGGTTATCGCCTTGTCGTGGAAACCGCACCGCGGCGACGTCGAGCGCGTCCATGCTGGTACCCGACAGCGCGCCGATGTACACGTCTTTCATCGAGCGGGAGACGCGCTTATCGGCCTTATCGGCGTGAGTTTGCCGCGACGTATGCTCCGTTTAAGGTGTTCAGTTTTGCAAGCGCCGGAGCGACGGCTTGCTTGAAATGCGCCATCTTGCTTTTCGGCAACGGGGTCGAGTCCGGAAGTTTCACGGTCAGCGGATTCTTGTGCACGCCGTTGACGCGGAACTCATAGTGTAAGTGGGGGCCGGTCGAATAACCTGTCGAACCGACGTAGCCGATGACTTGCGCCTGGCGCACCCGGTTGCCGCGGCGAAGTCCGCGGGCGAACTTCGACAAGTGGGCGTAGAGCGTCGAATAGACGCGCCCGTGCTGCACGATAATCACGTTGCCGTACCCCGCTTTCCTGCCGACGAAAGTCACTTTGCCGTCGCCCGAAGAACGTATCGGCGTGCCGGTGGGCGCGGCGTAATCCACGCCGCGGTGCGGACGGACGGTTTTGAAAATCGGGTGCAGCCGTCTGGGATTGAAATGTGAGCTGACCCGCGCGTACTCTATCGGGTTTCTGAGGAACGGCTTGCGCATGCTCTTGCCCGCGGGGGAGAAATAATCCGATTTGCCGTCCGGGCCGGTGTACCACAGCGCTCGGTAGGTCTTGCCTCTGTTGATGAATTCAACGGCGTGAACACGTCCGTCGCGCAGCTTTTCGCCGTTCAGGAACTCCTCTTCATAGACGACCGAGAACTGGTCACCGCGGCGGACGTCGAGCACGAAGTCTATATCCCACCCCAGGATGTTGGCCATATTGATGATGGTTCTGTCCGACAGCCCCGCCTCCATGCCCGCCCGATAGAACGAGCTTTCAACCACGCCGAAAGCGTGAGTTTCCCGTTTCTCGATCGGCAGAACCCGGTTTGCAACGGCGTAACTTTCGCCGTCAAGCGTGATTTCGAGGTGTTCGGTGGGGCTGTGCTCGTAACTCAGGGAAATCAATTCGCCGTCCTTGACGACGAGGTGCAGCGGATTGCCCGGCTTCAAGTTCATCAAAGGAGCGATTTTCTTTCTTATTTTCAGCAGACGGCCTAACGAGGAGTGGACGTTGAAGCGGTCGAGGATGCCGGACAGGGTGTCCCCGCGGCTGACGAGAATCGTGGCGCAGTTCACGGTCGCGCCGCAGCCGTCGTCGGCGTCTTCGGCGTCTTCAACGAGCGGGAGGCTGACTTCTTGGGTTGCGAACGGAACGGCGTTCTCGATCGAGGGCGGCGAATCCTCGCGCAACGTCGTTGCTTCAGGTCCGGGTTCCGCCAGTGCGACGGTGGCGGGCGCCTCGGCGGCCGGAACCTGCGCCGTCTCGGTTTCCGGTTGGGTCTGGCGTGCGTTGGCCAGCAGCACGAACACCACCAGTGCGGCGAACAACAGCGTGCCCCAGCGCAGTTTGAATCTTTGCGAGTATGTCGAGTCCATCTGAGTTGATCGGATAGGGGTTTTGCCGATTCGGCGGAATTGCGGCTATTATGCCAAAATTGAACGTGGCAGGCCAAAACCGGGCCAATCAATCGGATTGTGGCAATCAGAGTGTGGCAATCAGCGCGGCGTGAAGTTGTTTCAGCTCACCGTGCCGCTCAGCGTGGCGACGGTGCGGGCGGACGCGAAAGACTCACGCCGCCGCTTGTGCCCGCGGGACGTTGCAGGGAACAAGCAACCGGCGGCGACGGTTCGGCCGTGGCAAAAGGACGTTTATGAACGCATCATCGAACGGCGGCGTTGAGGAGCTCATCCGCGGCGCCGAGGAAGTCTTCCAGCCTGAGGAACTCCAGGAGCGGCTGCGCGAAGGCAGGCCGCTGGTGGTCAAGGCCGGTTTCGACCCGACCGCGCCCGATTTGCATCTGGGGCACACCGTATTGATTAACAAGTTGCGGGAGTTTCAGGTGCGTGGGCACGAGGTCAAATTTCTCATCGGTGATTTTACCGGCATGATCGGCGACCCCAGCGGGCGTGATGTGACGCGTGCTCCGTTGACTGCGGAAGAGGTCGAAGCCAACGCGCAAACCTACGAGGAGCAGATTTACAAGATCCTCGACCCCGACCGGACCGAGGTTTGTTTCAATTCGAAATGGACGTCGGGGATGAGCGCGCGGGATTTGGTCGGGCTCGCGTCGAAATATACGGTTGCGCGGATGCTCGAGCGCGACGATTTCAGCAAACGTTACGCCGACAAGCGGGCGATCGGGGTGCACGAGTTCCTGTATCCGCTGATTCAAGGCTATGACTCGGTGGTGATGAAAGCCGACGTCGAACTCGGCGGAACCGATCAGAAATTCAATTTGCTGGTCGGGCGGAAACTGCAGAAAGACTGCGGACAGCCGCCGCAAATCATCATCACGATGCCGATACTCGAAGGGCTCGACGGGGGGCGGAAGATGTCGAAATCCCTGGGCAACTACGTCGGCGTCAGCGACCCACCGAATGAGATGTTCGGCAAGATCATGTCGGTGTCCGACGACTTGATGTGGCGTTACTACGAGCTGCTGAGTTTCAAGTCCGGCGGCGAGGTCGCCGCCCTCAAGCGGGCGGACAATCCGCGCGACGCGAAAGCGGCGCTCGCCGGAGAAATCGTTGCACGCTTTCACGGGGCGGAAGCCGCCGAGGCGGCGGCTTCCGCCCCGTGAAAGCGTGCAACGATTTCTCCGGCGAGCGCCGCTTTCGCGTCGCGCGGATTGTCCGCCCGCTTGAGGGC
>CAZKLI010000032.1:0-3682 GCA_964553575.1 uncultured Chromatiales bacterium | reverse complement strand
ATTCCGCCATTTCCACCAATTCCGGCGCGGTCTTTCTTTTAAGTTCGGTCAGATGCATGTCTGTTTGCACTCGCTGGTTGAATCAATCTGAATAACTGGAGCCGTTTTCGCGGCAACCCCGGATTACAAGTAAGGCCGGCGGCAAAAGCCGGTGGGGGTCATGAACTGGGGGACGCGGGCAAGTCGAGCCGCATCGGTTTAAGTATAGCACGCTTTCGCCCAATACCCTCCTTAAGCTTCCTTCCTAACGGCGCGGTTCGACCGCACCCCAAGACCGGCTTTGAACGGGCCTTGTCCGGCGCACCCCGGCACACCTCGGCGCGGTCAGACGTTCTGATTTATGAAAGCGACGAGTTGCGAGCGGCTCAGCGCCCCCACGTGAGTGGCTTCGGCGTTGCCGTTCTTGTAGATAATCAAAGTCGGTATGCCGCGGATGCCGTGCTGTTCGGCGAGCTTCCTGTTTGCATCCACGTCCAGTTTCACGATTTTGATCTTGTCCTTATAGTCGGGGGCGATTTCCTCGAGTATCGGTGCAATCATCTTGCACGGCCCGCACCATTCGGCCCAGAAATCCACCAGCACCGGAAGACCCGACTGCAAAACCTGCGGTTCGAAATCCCCGGCGGCTACATTGGTTATATGCTCGCTCAATTGCGTTCGCTCCTGTGTTAATTTGGTTGACGGGATTATTTGAGCGCCGGCGCGCGGCAGAGGGGGCTATTATAAGCTATATTCCGGCTGCGCCGGCTCGAGGCCCGTCAATCTGAAACAAACGTCATGAGCAAAGCACGTTCCCCGAGGACGATTTTGGCGGCGGCGTTGTTCTCGGCGACGCTCGCCGCAGAAGCGACCCACGCGCAACAAGCGCGAAAGCTCAACGCCGAAGAAACCTGCGGGCTGATCGGCGCCAAGCTCACCTCGATCAGCGTCGAAGAATGCCTGTCGTTGAACCTCGCCGAAACCGGCGCCTACACCGCGCTCGGGCGGCCGGTCCTGCGCAAGGAATATCCGCCGCTCGGCGACAAAACGCCCAACGCGCGGGTGCTTCTTATCGGCGGCACCCACGGCGACGAGTACGCTTCGTTCAGCGTAACGATGAAGTGGATGAAAATCCTCGACGTTCACCACTCAGGCCTGTTCCACTGGCGTTTCGTGCCGGCGCTGAATCTCGACGGCCTGCTCAAAAGTCCGGCCGTGCGGGGCAACCACAACGCGGTTGATTTGAACCGCAACATGAAAACCGCGGAGGATTGGGGGAAAACCGCGCTGCTTTACTGGAAAAACGAAACCGGCGGCAACCCCCGGCGCTACCCCGGAGAACGGCCGCTGAGCGAGCCGGAAACCCAATGGCTCACCACCGAGATAGACGAGTTCGCACCGGACGTCATCGTGTCCGTGCACGCGCCTTACAACGTCATTGATTACGACGGGCCTGACCACGTTGAGCCGCCCGCCGCCCTCGGCTCGATCAAACTCGGCGACATCGGCAGCTTCCCGGGTTCGCTCGGGCGCTACGCGGGAGAAGGCCTCAAAATCCCCGTGGTAACCATCGAGCTGGCGTCTTCGCGTTACATGCCGTCCAACGCCGAGCTGCGACGGATTTGGGTGGACTTGGTCAGGTGGCTGCGCCTGAATATCCGCTCTCGCGAAACCTCGCCCAAGTGAGCGGGCCTAAGCTCGTTCACGCCGAAGGGGCGCCGTCGGCGCGGTCCTCAAAAATAATCACCCACCGTTCGTTTTCGTACTTCCAGAATTGCTGCTTGCGGTAACGCAGATTGTAGTTATTGCTTCGATAGTCCTGATCGAACACGGCGACCACGACGCCTTTTTCTCCGGGATACTCGAACAAATCAAGGTCTTTGATCTCGACCTCGACAAAGGTCTTCTTCTTTGCGTTGCGCCGGGTGACCGCCGCCATCCGTTCGTAGTCTTCCCCGCCCGACCGGTAATCACGTGAGTAGTGACCGAGGTAACGTTCAACGTCCAAGCTTTGCCAGTCGCGCCGCCACCGGTGTATCGCGTCCAACAGACGATCCCGGCGCGTCCGCCACGCGTCGGGCGGCAACCATTCGACCGAAGCGGCCAGAATCATCGGCGTGCGCCCGACGTCTATGCGCGAAGACAAGCCGGTGAGCAATTGATTACTGATTACGACGCAACCCCGGCTGTCTTGCGGCGGGCGGCTGTACACCGCCCGCGGAGTGCCGTGCAACCAGATACCCGAACCGTCGCGATCGTTCAGGCGGTCCCACTTGTTCGGGTAGTTAAGCGGGTACGCGCCGGCGCCGTAAAGCTCGGGCAACTTGGCGTCTTCCAAGTACGAAGTCGGATAATAAACGCCGAGAGGGGTTTTTTCGTCGCCTTCTGTGGTCTTGCCGACGCCGCCGCTTCCTATCGAAACGTAATGATCGGCAAGCAGCTCCGGCGCGCCTTCCTTGTTTGCAAAAACATACACGCGCGAACGTTCGGCGTCGAAAACAAACGCGTGCCGATGCAAGCGCGACAGCCGCATGACCGCATCGGGCAAGCGCCCGTTCGGAGGAGAACGGTACGCCAGCCTCGCTTTCGCCTCCTCGACGAGACCCTTGACGCGCGTTTTCTCAAGCGCCGCGGGAAACGCCATCAAGGTCTTTTGATGCGCGCGCGCGGCCAAGATGTCCGCGTAGAGCAAACGCCCCAGCCGAAAATTCTCATGCCGCTTCACGAGCGGAATCGTGCGCCGCAACGACAGCTCCGCACGCCCGTCGAGCAAGGCGCCGAAACTCCGGCGCATACCCGCTTCGACCGTTTCCGGCTCCACACCCGCGCCGCGCGTCTCCTGGCCGGCGGCGTGCAACTCGCTCGTGAACGGCGCGCTGACGAACCCTGTCGCGACGGCCGCCGCAACGGTCGCCACGATGGTCGTCACGACGGCGGCGCGCCTACAGCACTTTCTCCGAGGTGATTTTCCACTCATCGTTTATTCTCTTCATCTGCAATCGTTTTAAGACCGAACTTGACAACAAGTTGGAACGGTATTTTTGCCGGAACGTAACCTGTGCGTCGTCTTCACCGCTTTTTCTTACGCGAATATCGGAGAAGCTGACTTGAATTTTACGCGGCGCAATCAGACGTTCGGTGCGCTGTCTTTTCCAGTCTCGGTGCGAGCCGCCCGGCGGAGTGTAGCCGCTGATGTAACTTGCAAAATAGGCGTTCAAGTCTTGTTGCGACCAAGCTTGCGCCCAGCGTCTGACCGAAGACACGACGTCGATATGCCGGGCGGACGAAGCGGGCGCTTCAGGGTCGCGCACCAACGGCTCGTCGAGTTCCTTTGCCCGCGCCACCCGCTCCGCCGCCTGTTCCGCCGCCTGCTCCGCCGCCGTTTCGGCGCGCGGGGCACGCCCGGCTTCCCCGATCAAACTCAGATCAAGCGGCTTGGGGTCTTCCGATTCAAGCGACAGGGCTTCCCGGTAAGACAACGACGCCAGGTGCGCATAGACGGCGGTCAGGTTCCGATAACCCGTGTCAATCGCTTCGTCGGTCGAAATCGCGCGCTTGAACAGATCCATCGCCCGCTCGACCTCGCCCTGGCGCACCGCGACGACGGCCAGATTGTTGAGAACGTTCGGATTGTCCGGAAAACGCTGCGCCAGCTTCTCGAAACCGAGCCTCGATTCGTCAAAACGGCCGGCGACGTAAGCTT
>CAZKLI010000031.1:0-4332 GCA_964553575.1 uncultured Chromatiales bacterium | reverse complement strand
GGTCGGTCGCCTCCTCGGGGGCGTGATAGCGGCTGAAGCAAGTCGCAAACAACGCCACTTTGCCGGTCGTGCGCGATCCGGCGGCCGGCTTGACCGTGACGGGGCGGCGGCGCAGCGACTTGCGCCTGCCGAGGGGGGCGTAGGGAGGAAGCACGGCGTCGGCGGCGACGCCGAGGTGCTTGTCGAGCCGGGCACGCAGCGGCTTGGAACGCATCACGGCGTTGACGGTCTGCGTGACCACCGGAATCCCGGCGAGCTTGCCTATCGCGTCGGTCGAGGCGAACAGCTTGTCGCGCCGGGCGACGCGGCCTTTGCGGAAAGCGACGGCCTTGGCCCTCAACATCAGCTTCGGAAAATCCACCGCCCACTCGTGGGGCGGCACGTACGGACACTTGGTCATGAAGCACAGGTCGCAGAGGTAGCAATGCGCCGAGACCTTGGGGTAGTCGTCCTTGCTGACGCCGTCGACGTCAAACGTCGCCGACCCGTCCACCAGGTCGAACAGCGTCGGGAAAGCGTTACAGAGGTTGACGCAACGCCGGCATCCGTGACAGATGTCGAATACGCGCGCGAGCTCCTTGTTCAGTCGCTCTTCGTCGTAAAACGCGGGAGATTTCCAATCGAGGGTGTGACGGGTGGGGGCGCCGAGCCCGCCTTCGCTGACGCCTGACGCAGCCATCGCCGTTCCGAGCTTGCGGTGCAGATAAGCGGTTGCCGCCGGAGCAACTCCGGCGGCAACGACCGTGCGTTATTCGAGGCCGTCGAGCGCCTTCTGGAAACGGTTGGCGTGCGAACGTTCGGCTTTCGCCAGCGTTTCGAACCAATCGGCGACCTCTTCAAAACCTTCTTCGCGGGCGGTTTTCGCCATACCCGGATACATGTCCGTGTACTCGTAGGTCTCGCCTGCAATCGCCGCTTTCAGGTTGTCCTCGGTCCCGCCGATCGGCAACCCGGTGGCCGGATCGCCGCACTCTTCAAGATACTCCAAGTGCCCGTGCGCGTGGCCGGTCTCGCCTTCGGCGGTCGAACGAAAAACAGCCGAGACGTCGTTGTATCCCTCGACGTCGGCTTTGGACGCAAAATACAGATACCGCCGATTGGCCTGCGATTCACCCGCAAAAGCGTCTTTCAGGTTCTGCTCGGTTTTACTGTCTTTCAGTGACATCGTTGTCTCCTCGTTGTTACGTAGGTAACGTTATGCGCGTGTTCAAGGGCAAGCATGGTATAATAAAAAGAAACAAACGACAACAAGATTTTGATGAGTTATATATATAATTTTGATTAATTTCGCCGAAAATATCACCCTTTGGATAATCAGGGGATAATCACAGGATAATCACGCCGCACCAAGTATCGGAAATGCCCTCCGCCCAAGACAAACAGGACAAAAGCAAGCCTGTCGATTTCGAGAAGACCCTCGCCGAGCTCGAACAGGTTATCGCGCGGCTTGAAGAAGGCGACTTGTCTCTCGAGGAGTCGGTAAAGCAATTTGAGCAGGGAATGGTTCTGCTCAAGGCGTGTCAGAAAACGTTGAACCAAGCCGAGCAGAAAGTCAAAATACTGATTGAGAAAAACCGCAGCTTCCAGACGGAAAATTTTGAAGAGCAAGAAAAAAAATAGCGCCCCGGAAATCGAGAATTTCCTTCAATCCTGTTCAGAAAGAGTAGAAAAAAAACTCGAGGAAAATTTCCGGGAAAGACAAAATCACGGCGGCTTGATCGAAGCCGTCCGTTATTCAAGCCTCGGCGGCGGCAAGAAAATCAGACCGGCGCTGGTGTACGCCACGGCGCAAACGGTCGGCTTGACCCGCGAAAAGGTCGACGACGTCGCCTGCGCGATCGAGCTGATGCACGCCTACTCCTTGATCCACGACGACCTGCCCGCGATGGACGACGACGACGTGCGGCGCGGGCGCCCGACGTTGCACAAAGCGTTCGGCGAGGCGCTCGCGATTCTCGCCGGAGACGCGATGCAGACGATGGCGTTCGAGACGCTCGTCTCGTCGGCGACGCTTGACGACCGATGCAAGATCAAGGCGGCCGAAATACTCGCCGACGTCGCCGGCACCGAAGGCATGGCCGGCGGCCAAGCCCTGGACGTCACGCTGACCGGCGCCGCACCGGACATCGGCGCGGTCGAAACCATGCACCGCTTGAAAACCGGCCGCCTGATGTCGGCCTGCATTCGGATGACGCTGCTTTGCAGCGAGGAACCTTTGAGTGAAACCCGGCGGGCGCTTGAAAATTACGCCGACCACGTGGGGCTGTGCTTCCAGATAAGAGACGACATCCTGGACCTGCAAACCGACGCCGATTGTGAAAACAAGGCGACTTACCCGGCTTTGCTCGGCATAGAGGAAAGCAACAAGGAACTGCGCCGCGTCGCCGACTTATGCACGGCCGGCTTGGCGCCGCTCGACGAGCGCGCACAGACCTTGCGCCTGCTGACCCGCTACATCGTCGAACGGGAGGTCTGAGGTGCGCGGTCAACCGAAAGCGCCCGGCCCCGCGTCGAGTCCCGGAGTGACCCCCGGGCGGTGGACGGTGTAAATTACCGCGATGGCCGAAACAAGCGGCAAATACCCCTTGCTCGACAAGGTGGACCATCCGGGGGATTTGCGCGAACTAGCGCAAGACCGTCTGCCCGAGCTGTGCCGGGAAATGCGCGAATACCTGATTGAGTCGGTGGCCTCGTGCGGCGGACACTTCGCCGCCGGCCTCGGTGCGGTCGAACTGACCGTCGCCCTGCATTACGTCTTCGACACCCCCCGCGACCGTCTGGTCTGGGACGTCGGGCACCAGTCCTATCCGCACAAGATACTCACCGGGCGCAAGGGCGACGTCACGACGGTGCGCACGTTCGGCGGCCTTGCGCCTTTCCCGCAACGCGACGAGAGCGAGTACGACGCTTTCGGCGTCGGTCATTCGAGCACTTCGATCGGCGCCGCAACCGGCATGGCGCTTGCGGCGAAGCTGCGCGACGACGCGCGCAAGGTCGTCGCGGTCATCGGCGACGGCGGGCTGACGGCGGGAATGGCGTACGAGGCGATGAACCACCTCGGCGCGGTGGGCGCCGACGTCTTGATCGTGCTCAACGACAACGAGATGTCGATCTCGCCCAACGTCGGCGCAATGAGCAATTATTTGACGCGCATCCTGTCGAGCAGGCTGTACGCCTCGGTCATCGCCGGCGGCAGGCGCCTGCTCGATCCGCTGCCGCCGGTCAGGAAGTTCGCCCACGAGACCAAGGAGCGCCTCAAGGGCATCATCGTCCCCGGCACCCTGTTTGAAGAGCTTGGGATTCACTATTACGGCCCGGTTGACGGGCACGACGCGGTCAACCTGGTCAAGACCCTCGGCAACCTGAAACGCCTGACCGAGCCGCGCTTGTTGCACGTCGTCACACGCAAGGGAAAAGGATACGAGCGCGCGGAAAGAGACCCGGTCGGCTACCACGCGGTCAGCCGCTTCGACCCCGGCCGAGGCATGGAGAAAAACCCGCCGGCGCAACCGACGTACAGCGAAATCTTCGGGCGCTGGGCTTGCGACACGGCGGAAAAGGACCGGCGCTTGGTCGCGATTACGCCGGCGATGCGCGAAGGCTCGGGCCTGGTCGAATTCGAAAAACGGTTTCCGCAGCGGTATTTCGACGTCGGCATCGCCGAGCAGCACGCGGTAACTCTCGCTGCGGGGCTCGCCTGCGAGGGCATGAAACCCGTGGTCGCGATTTACTCGACGTTCCTGCAACGCGCCTACGATCAGTTGATCCACGACGTCGCGGTCCAGAATCTGCCGGTGATGTTCGCCGTCGACAGGGCCGGGCTCGTCGGCCCGGACGGACGCACGCACGCCGGCAGCTTTGACCTGTGCTACCTGCGTTGCGTGCCGAACATGATCGTCATGACGCCGCGCGACGAGAACATGACGCGTCTGATGCTGAACACCGCGTTCAGCTGCGACTCCCCAACGGCGGTGCGTTACCCGCGCGGCACGGGGCCCGGCGCGGCAGTCGCCGGCGGTTCCGACACCGTCGAGATCGGGCGCGCCGAAATCCTGCGCGAGGGACGCGGCACGATGATTTTGGCGTTCGGCAGCCCGACCGCCGCCGCGATGCAGGTTGCCGAACGCCTTGACGCGGGACTGCTCGACATGCGCTTCGTCAAACCGCTCGACCACGAAGCGGTCGCCGCCGCCGCCGCGACTTACGAACGTCTGGTTACGATTGAGGACAACGCCGGAAGCGGCGGAGCCGGCGGAGCCGTCAACGAACTTCTGGCGGAATCGGGCGTGGAAATCCCGGTTTTAAACCTCGGCCTTCCGGACCGTTTTCAAG
>CAZKLI010000030.1:0-2623 GCA_964553575.1 uncultured Chromatiales bacterium | reverse complement strand
GATCAGGCTCGCCGCCTTTTCCTTGTCCATGCCTTCGATATCCTCGACCAAATCCTCGACGCCTTGTTCGGCAAGGTCTTCGACGGTGCGAATCTCGGCTTCCTCCAGCTTGCGCGCCAATTCTTCGTCAACGCCGTCTATGTCCAACAGACTCTTGTGCGCCTGTTTTTCCTTGCTGTCGTCGTCGATCGCCATGGACAACAATACGTCACCGGCGCGTTCACGCAGTTCCTCGACTATCGCCTTGTCGAATTCCTCGATTCGCAACAGCTCGTCAACGGGGACGTAAACGATTTCCTCTATGCTCGAGAAACCCTCCTGTACCAAGATTCCCGCGACTTCTTCGTCAACGGAGAGCTTCTCCATGAACAACTGCTGAAGCGATTGAACTTCTTGCTCGCTTTTCTCGTCGGCCTGATTTTCGGTCATCACGTTCAATTCCCAGCCGGTCAGCTGGCTTGCGAGCTTGATGTTCTGCCCCCCGCGGCCAATCGCCTGCGACAGCTTGTCCTCCTCGACCGCAATGTCCATGCTGTGTTTTTCCTCGTCAACGACGATCGACACCACCTCGGCCGGCGACATGGCGTTGATGACGTACTGCGCGGGAGACTCGTTCCACAAAATGATGTCAACCCGTTCACCCGCCAGTTCGTTGGAAACGGCTTGTACGCGCGAACCTCGCATCCCGACGCAAGCGCCGATCGGGTCGAGACGGGGATCGTTTGAAAGCACCGCGATCTTGGCGCGCAAACCGGGATCGCGGGCGGCGCCTTTGATTTCGATCAGGCCTTGTCCGATTTCCGGTACCTCGAGCTTGAAAAGCTCGATCAGGAACTCGGGCGCGGTACGGGACAATTCCAGCTGCGAGCCGTGATGGTCGTCGCCGATCCCCTTGAGATAAACGCGGATACGGTCGCCCGGGCGAAAGTTCTCGCGCATGATGAGCTGATCCCTGGGAATGAATCCTTCGGCGTTGTCGCCGAGGTCTATGAACACTCCGGCGTGCTCCTCCCGCTTGACGATGCCCATGACCAACTCGCCCACGCGGTCTCTGTATATGTCAACGACGCGCGCTCTTTCCGCCTCGCGCATCTTCTGCACGATAACCTGCTTTGCCGTGTGCGCCGCGATGCGCCCGAAAGACCCTTCGCCCATCGGCTCTTCAATATAGTCGCCCGGCTGTACGTCGGGCTTTTTGTCTCGCGCCTGGGACAGCAGCATCTGATAATCGGGAGATTCAAATTCCGGGGACTCGTCGTCCATCACCAGCCAGCGGCGGAAAGTCCGGCACTTGCCCGACTCCCTGTCCATGGCGACGCGAACGTCGAAATCGTGCCCGTAGTCCTTGCGCACGACCGCGGCAAGCGCCGCCTCCATCGCGCCGATGATGTCTTCCTTGTCGAGGCTCTTCTCGTTACAGACCGTCTCGATCACCGATAAAACTTCTTCGTTCATCTTTCTCCTCGTGTTGTTCGCGCGTCAAGCGGCTTCGAATATCAGATTCGCGCGTTTGATGCCGTCAACCGGGATTTCGACGCGACCGTCGGTGGTTTCCAACGTCACAACCCGCTCGCGGACCGCGCCGATTCGCCCGACGAACTTTCTCCTGCCGCTGATCGGCGCGTAACAGTTCACACGCGCCTTGCTGCCGGTGTAGCGACGGTAGTGTTCGACTTCAAGCAACGGTCTCTCGATCCCGGGCGAAGAAATCTCGAGGGTGTACGGCCGGTGTATCGGGTCCTCGACGTCGAGCACGCCGCTGAGCTGATGGCTGACCGACGAGCAGTCGTCGTGGGTGACGCCCTCGGGATGGTCTATGAAGACCCGCAACAATCCGCGGCGCTTTCCCGCGCTGAATTCAATGCCCCAGCATTGGTAGCCCAACTGCTCGACGACGCGTTGGACGATCGAGTGTAAATCGTTGTCGGCACGCATAAAACGCTTCCTCCAATAATAAAAAAGCCCCTGGTGCACAGGGGCTTTTAGCCGGCGTCCTGTTTGTTGGCGCCTATTATAAGGGAGTTTCGGGAAATTATACAAGGAGTTATAGATACATAAGCCGACGACAAGCTCTGTATCAATCCGGCGCTTCACGGGCTAATCAACGTCACCGCCTCCGCACCTGACGGTTCCGCCCCCGGCGACCACGGTGTCTCCGGGCTCAACCCGGGCAACTCCCGGCAACCCCCAGCAACCCCCAGCAATCCCCAGCAACCCCAGGCGAACCGAGCGGGCTCGGTGCCGTTCGCCGTCCATGACCGCATCGGCGCGAGCCGGACGTAAAACGCACTTCCGAAAGTCCGCCGGCGGACGGTCACCGCAATACGTGCACATAATCGGGCGTCAGCGCCGCCGCGGCAAAAGGCGTGGCGACGAGCACGTTGGCGCCGTTCAATACTTCGCCGACCTGCCTTTGCAACGGGCTGAGGTCGCGCCTGATGTTGCCGGACTGGTCATACCAATAAAAGCTGTTGAGATAATCGTGCGGCCCGGCGTATGCCTCGACGATGCGGTCCCACAATGAATCGGGCTGATAAGAGACCCCGAATATTTGCCCCGGCCCGCCCTGGTGGCCGCCGAGAGGGCTCGGTGAATCGTTTCCGGCGTTGTAACGGCCGCCGCC